>DAIOWG010000208.1:0-5640 GCA_036758645.1 Dokdonella sp.
ACCGCCGAGATCGCGGTGCAGGCTTCGCTGACCGGCCACCTCGTGCTGTCGACGCTGCACACCAACTCCGCGGTCGGCGCGGTCACGCGCCTGCGCGACATGGGCGTGGAACCGTTCCTGCTCGCGTCGTCCCTGGTCGGCGTGCTCGCGCAGCGGCTCGTGCGCGTGCTCGACCCCGCCACGCGCGAAGCCTACGCGGCGACACCGGGCGAGCTCGCCGCGTTCGGCAAGCCCACGGACCTCGCGGTCACGCTGTACCGTCCGCGCGCCGATCTTGCGGGCCAGGGCGGTCGCCACGCGGGTTACCGCGGACGCACCGGCATCTACGAACTCGTCGCGCTCGACGAAACGATGCGGCGTCTCGTGCACGAGGGCGCATCGGAAGCCGAGTTCGAACGCCACGCGCGCACGCGCGGCGCCTCGATCCTCGAGGACGGATGGAACAAGTGCGTCGCGGGCATCACCTCGACCGAGGAAGTGCTCAGGGTCACGCGCGAGGAGTGAGCGTGCGCGCGCAGCCGTGGCGGGCGGCACGCGTCGGGGCAGGCGTGCTCGGCATCGCGTGGGCCTTGCCGAACACGCTGGTTGGACTTGTGGCCGGCGCCGCCGGTCTCGCATTGGGCGCACGCCCGAACCTGCGCCGCGCCGATCTCGCGATCGTGTTCGACCATTTCCCCGCGCCGTTCGCGCGCCGTGGTGCGCTCGTGCTCGGCAACGTGATCCTGCACACCGGAGCGAGCCTCGATGGCGAATGCGAAACGTACGCGCATCGCGCCGGCCTGGTCCGCGAACCGCCCGTGCGCCTCTGCGATCACGAGCGCGCGCACGTGCTGCAATACATGGCACTCGGGCCCCTGTTCCTGCCGCTGTACTGGCTCTGCGGCGGCATCAGCGTGCGCAACCGCTTCGAGCGCGCGGCCGACCGGTATGCGCAGAGTGGGCGTGGCTGGTGGCCGTTCGCTGCGGATTGGCGCAGTCGAGGCGGTCGTGCGACATAGGGAAACGATTGAATGCGCGGATCGGTCGGGCACCAGGGACGCTGCACAAGGACGGACGCTGCCGCTAGGATGCGGCCATGGCCCTGCATCCTTCGTTCCCGAAGTCGCCGTACGACATTCCGCGACCCGACCAGCGCTGGTTTCCGGCCGACGAAACGCTGCGTGGGAGTGCCTACGAGAAACTCCTCCCGCCGCTGGTCGCGCAGATCCGCGAGCAGGTCAGCCAGTGGCGTGACGACGGCTACCCCGGCGCCTCGCCGACCTCGCGCGCCCTGCTGCGCTGGTGGTTCGCCACGCCCCACGTGGTCGAACAGGCGGACGGCAGCGAATTGCCGTTCCGCTACTACTTCGCGCAGCGCGAAGCGGTCGAGACCGTCATCTGGCTCCACGACGTGCGGCAGGCGCGCGACAAGCACGACCTCATGCGCTTCGATTCGTCCGGCGCGGTTTCGGGCAGCATGTTCCCCGAGGATTGGCCGCGCTACGTCTGCAAGATGGCCACGGGATCGGGCAAGACCAAGGTGCTGTCGCTGCTGATCGCCTGGAGCTGGTTCCACAAGCTGTATGAGCCCGGTTCGACGCTCGCACGCAATTTCCTGCTGATCGCGCCGAACATCATCGTGCTCGACCGCCTGCGCGCCGACTTCGACGGCCTGCGGATCTTCTTCAGTGATCCGGTGCTGCCGGACAACGGTTTCGACGGCCGCAACTGGCGCGACGATTTCCAGCTTGCCCTGCACATCCAGGACGACGTCCGCGTGCTGCGCCCGACCGGCAACCTGTTCCTGACCAACATCCATCGCGTCTACCTCGGCGACGTGCGCGAACCTACGCTCGAGGACGACGACCTGCGCGACTACTTCCTCGATCCGTTCGGCCGGAAACCGGTCGGCAAGACCACCGACAGCGGCGTCGATCTCGGCGAGGTCGTGCGCGAGATCGACGAACTCGCGGTATTCAACGACGAGGCGCACCACGTCCACGACGAACGCATGGCCTGGTTCGGGTCGATCCGCGACATCCACCATCGCATGCTGCAGAAGGACCGCCGGCTGTCCTTGCAGATCGACGTGACCGCAACGCCGAAGCACAACGACGGCGCGATCTTCGTGCAGACCGTGTCCGACTATCCGCTGGTCGAGGCGATCTGGCAGAACGTGGTGAAGCACCCGACCCTGCCGGACGCGGCGAGCGTCGCGCGCCTCGCCGAACAGCAGAGCGCGATCTTCTCCGAGCGCTACGCCGACTGGCTGCAACTCGGTGTCGAGGAGTGGCGCCTGGGCAAGGCCGAACACGAGAAGCTCGGCAGGAAGGCCGTGCTGTTCGTGATGGTCGACGACACCCGCAACTGCGACGAGGTCGGCGCGCACCTCGAGAGGATCGCGCCGGAGCTCGCGGGCAAGGTGCTCGTGATCCACACCAAGGCCAATGGCGAGGTGTCCGAGGCGGCCAGCGGCAAGGCGAAGGAAGAACTGGAACGCCTGCGCAAGGCGGCGAACGGGATCGACGGTTGGGACAGCCCGTATCGCGCGATCGTTTCGGTGCTGATGCTCAAGGAAGGCTGGGACGTGCGCAACGTGACGACGATCGTCGGCCTGCGCGCGTACGCGGCGAAGAGCAACATCCTGCCCGAGCAGACAATTGGGCGCGGCCTGCGCCGCATGTACTTCGGCACCGACATCGCCGAACACGTGTCGGTCATCGGCACCCCGGCCTTCATCGAGTTCGTCGAGTCGATTCGCAGCGAAGGCGTCGAGTTCGAGCACAAGCCGATGGGCGGCAAGGGAGCGGGACGCGCCGATTCGCTGGTGGTCGAAGTCGATGCAGGCAATCCGGACAAGGATCTCGATGCGCTGGACATCCAGCTGCCCCGGCTCGCGCGCCGCTTCGATCGCGACTACCGCGACCTTGCCGAACTCGATCCCGCCCCGCATGCGCGCGCGCCGCTGCCGCTGCAGCCGTTCTCGCCCGAGGAAACCCGGCAGATCGTGTTCAAGACGATGCTCGACGACGCCATTCATCACACGGTCGACCTCGACACCGGCGGCGTGGCCGACTGGCGTTCGGTGATTGCCTTCTTCGCGCGCCAGACGATGAAGGAGCTGCGCCTCGTCGGCGGCTACGAGCTGCTGTACCCGAAGGTGCGCGACTTCGTGCGCGACGCCCTGTTCCAGCACGCGCCGGTGAACCTCGAAGATCCTGTCGTGCTGCGCAACCTCGCCGAACCCGCCGCCGCGAGAACCGTGTTCGACACGTTCAAGGCCGCGATCAATGCGCTGACCGTTCGCGACCGCGGCAGTTCGCGCATCGAGGACCGCATCCGCCTGCGCGACACGCGCCCGTTCCGCATGGAGAACCGCGAGTACCTGCCCGCGCGCAAGTCGATCTTCAACAAGGTCGTGCCCGAAGCGGTCGGCGGCGGCTTCGAACTCGCGTTCGCGAAGTTCCTCGACGACGCGCCCGATGTCGCTGCGTTCGCGAAGAACTACCTCGCGGTCGGTTTCAGGATCGACTACGTGCGCAGTGACGGCGATCTCTCCAACTACGTGCCGGACTTCCTCGTGAAGACCGCGGACGGCGCCGTGTTCGTGATCGAGACCAAAGGCCGCGTCGACATCGACGTGCCGCGCAAGATGCAGCGCCTCGCGCAGTGGTGCGCCGATGCGACCGCGGCGAGCCATGCCGAGGGCGGGCCGACGTACGGGTTCGTGTATGTCGACCAGGCGGGGTTCGAAAAATACCGCCCGGACCGTTTCGCGGCGCTGGCTGCCGCATTCCGGGACTTCCAGCCGTGACGGTATTGCGCAGCGTACCTCTTTTGGGTACATTCGTTCCCATTATGGGTTTGTGTGACCCCAATATGGGTACGATCGCCGTCATGCCTTCAGGCAGCCTCGCGGATGCGTTGTTCACCACCACCCAGCAACGCGTGCTCGGCCTGCTGTTCGGCCAGCCCGATCGCAGCTTCCATGCGCGCGAAGTGATCAAGCTGGCGGCAGGCGGCACCGGCGCGGTACAGCGCGAACTGGCGCGACTTGAACGCAGCGGACTGCTGCTCGCGACCCGGGTCGGCGCACAGAAGCATTACCGCGCCAACCCCGATTCGCCGCTGTTCGAGGAATTGTGCGGCATCGCGCGCAAGACCGTGGGCCTTGCCGAACCGCTGCGCGCGGCCTTGGCGCCGTTTGCTTCCGGCATTCGTGCGGCGTTCGTCTACGGTTCGGTCGCGAAGCGCACCGACACGGCCACGAGCGACATCGACCTGATGATCGTCAGTGACACGGTGGACTACGCGAGCGCGATCGAAGCGCTGCAGCCGCTCGACCGGACGCTCGGGCGGCAAGTCAATCCGACGATCTTCAAGGTGGACGAATTCGCGAAGCGCCTGCGCGACGGCTCCGGGTTCGTCGCCCGCGTGCGCGGACAGCCCAAGCTCTGGATCATCGGAGACGAGCATGACCTCCCCGCTGGATAAGCTCTGCGGTCGCGACGGTCCACTGCTGATCGAACCGCCCAATGCGGTGGAGTTCGCCGGCCTGTGCACGAGTGCCGGCGAAAGCCTGGCCGATGCGCGCAATCCGGCCAATCGCCTCGGCACGCGCTTCCTGCTCGCCTACGCGGCCGCGCACGCGTACAGCCTCGCGGCGTTGCGCCACGCGGGTTACCGCGCACGCCACCGCTACATCGTGTTCCAGGTGTTGCCGCACACGCTGGGGCTCGGGCACGAGGTCTGGCGCGTGCTTTCGCTTGCGCACGACAAACGCAATCTCGCCGAGTACGAGGGTCACGTCGAAGTCAGCGAACAGCTCGTGGCGGAATTGCTCGCCGCCGCCGAAACCGTTGCCGCGCACGTCAGGGCGCTGCCGCCGATTGCCGGGAACCCGTGATGCCAAGAAACGCCCCGCCTGCCTACGACCTCAGCGACGCCGAACTGCGCGACCTGACCGAACTGATCCGCAACAAGCAGCCGCTGCCGGAGAAGTACCGCTTCATGCTGTTCGCCGACAAGCGCGAAGTCGAACTGGTGTGGAACGGCAAGACGCGCGACGTGTGCACGACGGTGCTGCCGTTCCAGACGCTCGAACATGTGGACGAACCGCGCGCCGAAACGAAGACCCAGCGCGAGCTGTTCGACGCGCGCGGGCGGCAGGCGCAGGGCTGGACCAACAAGCTGATCTGGGGCGACAACAAGCTGATCCTGTCGTCGCTGAAATCGGGCGCGCTGCGCCGGCAGATCGAGGACGCGGGCGGCCTCAAGCTCATCTACATCGACCCGCCGTTCGACGTCGGCGCGGATTTCTCGATGGACATCGAGATCGGCGGCGAGACCTTCCACAAGGAGCCGAACCTGCTCGAGCAGATCGCCTACCGCGACACCTGGGGGCGCGGTGCGGATTCGTTCATCAGCATGATCTACGAGCGGTTGATCCTGATGCGGGATTTGATGCGTCCGGAGGGGAGCATCTATGTGCACATGGGCTGGGGCGTTTCACATTTGATTCGCAGCGTGCTAGATGAAGTTTTTGGCCATGATCGCTGCATGAATCAGATTATTTGGAAGCGACAGACTGCGCATAGCGACAGCGGGCAAGGTTCGGAGCATCTTGGGCGTCTCCACGATATGGGGCTGCTCTACTCAAGA
>DAIOWG010000209.1:0-5627 GCA_036758645.1 Dokdonella sp.
GCAAAGCGGCGAGTTCCACCATTGCCATGCCGGACAGCCCGCGCGCCATCGACGAAGCCGCGCAGCGGTGGGTCTCGCGCCTTCGGCGCTGCGACCCACCCTACGCAGCGAGCGCCTCGCGCCCGCGGATCGACGCGAGTGCGCCTGCGATCGCCCGTTGCTTCTGCTCGGGTCCGAGGTTGACGCCCTCGGCACGCACGATCGCGATCTCGTCGATGCCGAAGAATCCGAACACCGTGCGCAGGTACGCTTCCTGGAAATCCATCGGAGCGGCGGGACCCTCGCTGTAGATGCCGCCGCGCGACGAAGCGATCACGATGCGCTTGCCGCGCGCGAGGCCTTCCGGGCCTTCGGCGGTGTAGCGGAACGTCTTGCCCGCGACCGCGAGGCGGTCGATCCAGGCCTTGAGCGTGCTCGGGATCGAGAAGTTGTACATCGGAGCGCCGACCACGACGATGTCGGCGGCGAGGAACTCGTCGAGTGCTTCGCTGCCTCCGCGCTCGGCGGGTTGCGCGGCATCGGGTGCAGGCGCCCAGTGCGGCAGCGGATCGGCCGCGAGGTCGCGGTAGGTCAGTGATGCGCGCGGATGCTCGCGCAGCAGCGAGTCGGTGATCGCGCGGCTGAGTTCGCGCGAAACCGAATGCGCGCCGAGCGCGCTTGAATCGACATGCAGCAGGTTCATCGCGGTGTTCTCCTGTCGGGGGCGAAAGCGCCGCCCGTGTGGAATCACGATAAGGCGTGGACAATCACGCGATAAGACCCGAGAATCGCGACGAAACGTTCACCACGGGAAACGATCATGCATTCGACCCAAGGCGCGCTGCACGATCTCAATGACCTGCGGTTCTTCGTCGCGGTGGTCGATCACAAGGGATTCTCGGCTGCGGGTCGCGCGCTCGGCGTGCCCAAGTCCCGCCTCAGCAAGCGCATCGCGCAACTGGAGGAGCGCCTCGGCGTGCGGCTGTTGCAGCGGACCACGCGGCGCTTCGCGGTCACCGAGATCGGCGAGCGCTTCCACGCGCATTGCCGCGCAGCGCTCGAGGAAGCGCAGGCGGCACAGGATGTCGTCGACGAGTTGCGCGCCGAGCCGCGCGGCACGGTGCGCATGAGCTGCCCGGTGTCGCTCGCGCAGACGATCGTCGCGCACGTGTTGCCCGACTTCCTCGCCGCGCATCCGAAGGTGCAGGTGCGCGTGCTCGCGAACAACCGGCGCGTCGACCTGATCGGCGAAGGCATCGATCTCGCGATCCGCGTGCGCGAGAAGCTCGATACCGACACCTCGCTGGTGCTGCGCACGTTCGGCTACTCGCGCGTGCTGCTGGTGGCGAGCCCGGGCTTCCTCGATGTGCACGGACGCCCGCAGCAACCCCAGGCGCTCGAGCGACTGCCGCTGCTGTCGATGCTCGAACACGACGGCGCCCAGCTGCTCGAACTCCATGACGGCGGCGGCCACGGCGCCAGCGTCGAGATGCAGGCGCGGCTGATCTGCGGCGAGTTCGCGGTGTTGCATGAAGCCGCGCGGCGCGGGCAGGGCGTCGCGATGCTGCCCGAGTTCATCTGTGCGCCGTCGATCGCGCGCGGCGAACTCGAAGTCGTGCTGCCCGGGTGGAATGCCCCGCAGGGCACGATGCACTTCGTCTACCCGAGCCGGCGCGGCCAATTGCCCGGCGTGCGCGCGCTGGTCGAATTCCTCGCCGAACGGCTGCCGGGCGCGGTGCAGCAGAAGCACGAGCAGTGCGGCGTCGGGCGAAGCGGACTCGACGACGGGCGGTCGGCGGCAGGATCCGTTCGCGCCGGGCGCAGCGGACGCAAGGCCGCGGAGTCGGGGCGCTCGTAGGCGCGGATGTCGTCGCGAGCGTGCCCGTCGACGCCGACGCTCTGTGCTCGGGGGAAACGCGCACGCCTGAGTGCGCGCCGGCTGTCGCGCCGCGCGGCATCGGCGGCGCCGGCTGGTGCGTCAGGCACGATGCGGCAGGCGATGCTCGCGCTTGCCCGCAGCCGCAATCACGACGAGGCAGAGCAGTACTTCGGCGATCGCGGGGATGCGTGCGTCGGAAACCGCCCATGCCGCGACGACGCCATGGCAGAAGTAGAACATCGCGACGATGCCCGCCCACAGCAGCGCGCGGCGCGGGTTCGGACGCAGCGCGGCCAGTGGCAGCAGCAGCGGCGGCAGCATCATCACGAGTGCGAGCCAGCCGCGGCCGTTCGCGGGCGGCGCGAGCCAGAGGTACCAGGCCGGCTGCAGGACCACCAGCGCGGCCCATGCGATGAAACCGGTGCGCAGCGCGTTCACGGGTTCGCACCGAGCCGGCGCGCGGCATCCGCCACGCGACGCCCGAGCACGCGCGCGAGCGTGCGTTCTTCATCGGTGATCGCGTTGGCCCCGCTGGCGCCGGCGACATGGCTCGCGCCATACGGTGATCCACCACCCCGCGTGTGCGTGAGCGCGGCTTCGGTGTACGGAATGCCGACGAGCAGCATGCCGTGGTGCAGCAGCGGCAGCATCATCGACAACAACGTGGATTCCTGCCCGCCGTGCATCGTGCTGGTCGAGGTGAATACGCCCGCCGGCTTTCCGACGAGGCTGCCCGAGGCCCATTCGGCCGAGCTGCCGTCGAGGAAATGCTTGAGCGGCGCGGCCATGTTGCCGAACCGCGTCGGGCTGCCGAGCACGAGGCCCGCGCATTCACGCAGGTCGTCGCGCGAGGCGTAGGGCGCGCCCTCGTCGGGTTCGGGCGGCGCCGCCACCTCGGTCACCGGTGCGACCGGCGGCACGCTGCGCAGGCGCGCGCGCATGCCCGCGACTTCCTCCACGCCACGCGCGACCAGCCGCGCGAGCTGCGCGACCTTGCCGGTGCGGCTGTAGTAGAGGACGAGGATGTCATTCGCCATCGGAGGCTGTTTCCTTGCAGGGAAGGACGCGACGGGGCAGCAGCCGACCGTGCGCTGAAGCCCGGCGCGCTGCATGGTTGGTCCCGGCGCGACGCTGCGCTAGGCTCGCCCCATGCGTGCACGCCTCGTCGAGTTTGCCAGATCGCGCTACGACCGCGAGCGCATGCTCGCGTTCCTCGACTTCACCTGGCAGCGCTTCGTCGAGGACCGCTGCTTCCAGACCGCAGGCGCGCTGTCCTTCACCTCGGTGTTCGCGCTGGTGCCGGTGACCGCCGCGGTACTCGGCATCCTCGCGGCGTTCCCGGGTTTCGAGGGCTGGCGCGAGCAGCTCGTGAACTGGGTCTTCATCAACTTCGTTCCGGCGGCGGGCAGCGCGGTGCAGGGATACATCACCGAGTTCGCCGCCAACGCGAGCCGCGCGACCGTGGTCGGCGTGCTGGTGCTGTTCTTCAGCGCGCTGTCGCTGATGATGAGCATCGAGGACGCATTCAACCGGATCTGGCGCGTGCATGTCGCGCGCAGCGCGAGCGCGCGCTTCGTGATCTACTGGACCGCGCTCACGCTCGGCCCGTTGTTGCTGGTCGCGGCGCTCGCGATCAGCTCGTACGTGTTCGCGCTGCCGTTCCTCGGTGCGGCCGAGGCGCAGTTCTCGATCAAGGCGCGCGTGCTCGAGATGCTGCCGTTCCTGATGATCTGGAGCGCGCTGGTCGCCGCGTACGCGGTGATCCCGAACCGCACGGTGCGCCTGCGCCACGCGCTGCTCGGCGGCCTGATCGCCGCGGTGCTGTTCGAGGCCGCCAAGCGCGGCTTCGCGCTGTACGCGACCTCGTATGCGAACTACCAGCAGGTCTATGGCGCACTCGCGGTGGTGCCGGTGTTCATCCTCTGGATCTATCTCTCGTGGGTGATCGTGATGTTCGGCGCATCGATCACCGCGTCGCTGAGTTCGTTCGACTACCGCCCCGCCGCGCTGCGCCTGCCGCGCGAGCAGGAATTCGCGGGCCTGCTGCGCGTGCTCGCGAACTTCGCCGCCGCGCAACGCGAGGGGCGCGGCCTGCACAGCGAGGACCTGCTCAAGGCCGAGCCCTTCCTCACCGACGACCTCCTGCAGCGCTATCTCGGCGACCTCCACGGCGTCGGCCTGCTGCAACGGGGCGAGCTCGGCGAATGGGTCGTGGTGCGCGACCTCGCGAGCATCGACCTGCTCGAGATCTACGAGCAGGGTGGCTATCGACTGCCGGTGGACGGCGGCGCGCGAACGCTTGAATTCGGTGCGCCGGCTGCCACCTTGCTGCACGACCTCGGCGAGGGCTTGCGCAGCGCGCTCGAGGTGCCCTTGGCGCACCTGTTTCCTGCCGATGTACCATCGGTGGCCGGCACGCCGCCCGGTCCTGCGGCGCCACCTGCGGCCGCTCCGCGACCTTCCGAAGAGAGCCACGCCCGATGAAACCCGCCCCGTTTCTCGCCGCAACGATCGCGCTGCTCGCCGCCGTGGCTACCCCCGCCGGCGCATGGGCCGCGGCGCGCACGGCGGAGCGCCCCACGCTTTCGGTCACGACGCTGGACGGCGCGCCGTTCGATCTCGCCGCGCAGCGCGGCAAGTGGGTCATCGTGAATTTCTGGGCCACCTGGTGTTCGCCCTGCATCGAGGAAATGCCGGCACTGTCGGCGTTCGTCGAATCGCGCGAGGACGTGCGCGCGATCGGACTCGCATGGGAGGACACCGACAAGGCCGAAGTCCTCGAGTTCGCGAAGAAGCATCCGGTCGCCTATCCGCTCGCGCAGCCCGATGTCTACCAACCCCTGGCCGACTTCGAAACGCCGCGTGGCCTGCCCACCACCTATCTGATCGATCCCGACGGTCGCGTTGCAAAGCGGTTCACCGGGCCGGTCACGGTGAAGGACCTCGAGCAGGCGATCATCGCGGCGTCCGCCGCGAAGTAGCGATGCCGGCCGCACGTTTCCTCGTCGACGGGCAGGTGCAGGGCGTGTTCTTCCGCGCAAGCACGCAGGCGCGTGCGCTCGAACTCGGGCTGCGCGGGCATGCGCGCAACCTCGAGGATGGGCGCGTCGAGGTTGTGGCCGAGGGCGACGCGTCGGCGCTCGACGCACTCGCCGAGTGGCTGCGACGGGGGCCGCCCGCGGCGCGCGTCGATCGCGTCACGCGAGAGGAGATCGCCGAGCGCGCGATCAGCGGTTTCGAGCGTCGCTGACATGCGACCTCCCGCGCGCAGCAGGCCAGCGCCGCGCCACGGGCTCGCGCGCGTGATCTCCAAGCTCGGCATCGCATCGCGCACGCAGGCCGCGCGCTGGATCGCCGAGGGACGCATCGCCGTCGACGGACGCACGCAACGCGAAGCCGAGCGACCCACCGACGCAACGCGCGAACGCATCACGCTCGACGGCAGGCTGCTCGCCGCGCAGGGCCTCGCCTACCTCGCGCTCAACAAGCCGCGTGGCTACGTGACGACGACCGCCGACGAACGCGGGCGCGACACGGTGTATGCACTGATCGCGGATGCGGGCCTGCCATGGGTCGCACCGGTCGGCCGACTCGACAAGGCCAGCGAAGGCCTGCTGCTGTTCACCAACGACACCGCGTGGGCCGCCGCGGTGACCCCGCCCGGCACGCCTGTTCTCTAGACCTACCCTGTGCACGCCGACGGATTGCCGGTTAACGCGTCGCGTGCGCCGAGGGCCGGACCACGTTGAAAATATCAATCGGGCCAGGA
>DAIOWG010000210.1:0-5621 GCA_036758645.1 Dokdonella sp.
GCCGCCGTCGACCTCGTCGATCGCTTCGCGCGTGCGCGCCGCGATGTCGCCACCGTCCAGCTGCTCGGCGCCGACGAACGCGACTTCCCGTTCACGGGCGGCCATCGCTTCATCGACCCGGAATCGGGATCCGAGAAGCGCGTCGAAGCCGCCGCCGTGCGCGATGACTTCCTCGCGCGCTTCGGCGCGATGCGCAGCGCGCTCGCGCAGCGCTTCGCCGCGGCCGGCATCCGCCACGTCGAACACCTGCTCGACGAGCCGGTCGACGCGCCGCTGCAGCGCCTGTTCGGCGCACGCGCAACGCCACAGGCGAGCGCCACGCCCGGGTCCCGGGTGGCGCGATGAACTTCGCGCTGCTCCTGCCCGCCGCGCTGTTCTCGCTCGCCGCGATCGCGCTTCCGATCCTGTTGCACCTGGTCCGGCGTGTCGAGCTGCATGCGGTCGAGTTCGCGGCGTTGCGCTGGATCACCACGCGCGTGCCGCCGCGTCGCCGCATCCGCATCGAGCGTCCCTGGCTGTTGCTGTTGCGCGTGCTGCTGGTGGCGCTGCTGGCCCTGCTGCTCGCCCAACCGGTGCTGCAGGCGATCGCGCCAGCGTTGCAGCCGCGCGTGTTCGTCGCTCCCGGGGTCGAACGAGCGGCAGCGTTGGCTGCGATCGGCGGCGAAGACGCGCAGGCGCACTGGCTCGCGCCGGATTTCCCGTCGCTGGGCGAGCCGATGCCCGGCGGCGAGGTTCCGCTGGCGAGCCTGTTGCGGGAAGCGGATCAAGGTCTTGCGGCGGATGCGACGCTGCGCGTGGTGGTCCCGCGCGAGCTCGGTGGACTCGATGGCGAGCGCGTGCGCCTCGCGCACGCGCTCGACTGGCGCATCGTCGATGGCCGTTCGCCGATCCGCGCCGCGCCGGCACCCGCGCCGATCCGCATCGCCGTGCGCCACGATGCGGCCGACACGGCGTCGCCGCGCTGGTTGCGTGCCGCAGTCGCCGCGTGGAACCAGCGCGAGCCCGGCCGCTACCTGCTCGACGTGGCCACGCCGGAGGCGCCGATCGCGGACGGCACGCGCTGGCTCGCGTGGCTGTCCGCGCAGGCGCCCGGTGCCGTCGACGACTGGATCGCGCGTGGCGGCACCGCCTTGCGCGTGCAACAGGACGAACCTCGCGGCGACGTGCTCTGGCGCGACAACCAGGCACGCGCGCTCGCGCGCAGCGTCGCGGTCGGGCAGGGGCGGGTGATCGCGTTGCCGGGTGCGCTCACGCCGGAAGAGGTGCCGCTGTTGCTCGATGCGGACTTTCCGATGCGCCTGCTGGCTGCCTTCGAAGGCGCGACCGCGCCGCCCGACCGCGCGACGGCCGATGCGGTGCAGCCGATCGAACAGGATGCGGCAATGCCGCGCGGGAACGGCTCGATGCCTGGATCGGCACGTCCGCTGGATGCATGGCTCGCCTTGCTGGTGGCCGCGCTGTTCCTCGTCGAGCGACTCGTCGCGACGGCGCGCCGACCGGAACGCGGCGCATGAATCACGAGCCGCATCTCGCAAGCCTGCGTCGGCGCGCGCGCAACCGGCGAGTGGCGATCGTGTTGGCGTGCGCGCTGCCGCCGCTCGCGGCGATCGTGACGGTCTGCGCAATGCGCGCGTCGCTGGTCGCCGCTGGCGCGCTCGCGATGGCCGGCATCGTGGTCGCCGCAGGGATCGCCTGGCGCGCGGCCCGTCGGCTCGATGCGCGCTGGCTCGCGCACGCGCTCGACGCCGCGCTGCCGCGGATGGAAGACAGCGCCGCGTTGCTGCTGCGCGAGCGGTCGACGCTGAAGGGTCTCGAAGCGCTGCAGCGCGCTCGCCTCGCGACGCGTCTCGCGAGTGCAACGCCGGACCTTCGCGAAGCCTGGCCGCGGCGCGCGATCGGACTGGCCGGCGCGCTCGCGCTGGCGCTGCTCGCCGTCGGCATCGCCTGGCCCACGCGCGCGCCGGTGGATGCGAACGATCCCGCCGCCGCGGCGACGCCGCCGGCCGCGCTCGCGACGCGCCTCGTGCAGGCCGAGCTCGCGATCGAGCCACCGGCGTACACCGGCCTGCCTGCGCGGCGCGAAAGCACGCTCGATGCGAAGGCACCGGAGGGTTCGCAACTGCGATGGCAGCTGCGCTTCGATCCGCAGCCGTCCTCGGCCAGTCTCGCGTTCCACGATGGGGAACGCGTGCCGCTCGAACGCGATGGCGAGACCTGGCGCGCGAACCGGCGGCTCGACACCTCGGTGCTGTACCGCATCACGCTCGAAGGCGCGCCACCCCCCGAAGACGACCGCCTGCACCGGCTCGATGCGATCGCGGACCGCGCGCCGGAAGTGCGCGTGATCCGCCCCGAACGCAGCCTCAGCCTGGTCGAGCCGGGGCAACTGCGCTGGGAGCTCGCGTTCGAGGCCGAAGACGATCACGCGCTCGCCGACCCGATGCTGTTGCTGACGCTCGCGCAAGGCGGTGGCGAGAACGTGACCTTCAGCGAGCGCGAAATCGCGCCTGCGGTCGAGGCGATCGACGGCGCGCGCCGGCAACGCTATCGACATTCGCTCGAACTCGGCGCGCTCGGCATCGCGGCCGGCGACGACGTGATCGTGCGGCTGCGCATCGCCGACAACCGCGAGCCCGAGCCGAACACGACGCGCAGCCCGAGTTTCATCCTGCGCTGGCCAGCCGAAGCCGCCGGCGACAGCGCGGACCTCGAGGGCGTGGTGCAGCAGGTGCTGCCTGCGTACTTCCGCAGCCAGCGCCAGATCATCATCGACACCGAGGCGCTGCTCGCGGAACAGCCGCGCGCCGCTCCCGATCGCTTCCTCGCGCGCTCGGATGCGCTCGGCGTCGACCAGCGCGTGCTGCGCCTGCGCTACGGCCAGTTCCTCGGCGAGGAGACCGAGACGCCGCAGTCACCCGTGGACGACTCGCATGACGAAGGCGACGCACACGCGGACGCGCAAGCGCCGGCCGACGCGCACGACCACGCGGCGCCCGCGCCCGGTCGCTTCGGCGATGCGGCCGGCGTCGTCGCCGAGTACGGCCACGTGCACGACATCGCCGAGGCCGCGACGCTGCTCGACCCGGAGACCAGGGAGATCCTGCGCGCGGCGCTGGCCGAGATGTGGCAGTCCGAACTGCATCTGCGACAGGGCGAACCGCAACTCGCATTGCCCTACGAGTACCGCGCGCTCGAACTCGTCAAGCGCGTGCAGCAGTCGAGCCGCATCTACCTCGCGCGCGTCGGCCTCGAGCTGCCCGCGCCGGACGAATCGCGCCGCCTTGGCGGCGACCGCGAGGGCGTGCTCGATCGCGCTGCGGCATTGCCGCCCGCAACGCCGGAGGCAGCGCCCGTGCGTGTGCTGTGGCAGTCGCTCGATGCGGGCGAGGTGCCGGACTGGGACGGAGCGCTGCGCTGGATCGCGGAGAACCGCACGCGGTTGCCCGATGCGCTCGGCCTGATCGCCGCGATCGACGCGGCGCGGCGCGATCCCGCCTGCGCGAACTGCCGCGCGCAGCTGCTCGGACTGCTCTGGCGCGCATTGCCGCCTGCGACCGCGCAGGGTGCAGTGCGCATCGCGCCCGATGCCGCCGGGCGTGCCTACCTCGACGCGCTGCGCGATGCAGAGGGCGATCGATGAGCTTGTCGGTCGCGATCGTCCTGCTGCTTGCGCTCGCACTGCTGGCCGGCATCGTGCGCAGCCTGCGCGACGGGCGCGCGCACCGGATAGCGCGCAGCGTGCTGCAGATCCTCGCGGGCATCGCGCTCGCACTCGGCCTGTTCCCGCCCGTGATCGACGAACCGCTCGACGCCGCCACGCTCGTCGTGCTGACGCCTTCAGCGGATGCAGCGCCGGATGCCGGGTGGCCGCGCGCGGCGCGCGTGGTCGCGCTGCCCGGTGCGGAGGCGCCGCGCGCGATCGAGCGCGCGCCTGATCTCGCGAGCGCGCTGCGCCGTCATGCGGATGCAAGCCGCCTGCACATCGTCGGCGGCGGCTTGCCTGCGCGCGATCGCGACGCCGCGCGTGGACGCGTGGTCGCGTTCGAGGAAGCGCCGTTGCCCGCGGGGCTGGTCGAACTGGAGGCGCCGGACCGTGTCGCGACCGGCGCGCGCTGGACGCTCGCGGGTCGGGTCGAGCGCATCGACCACGGCCGCGTCGACCTGCTCGATCCCGCGGGGGACGTCGTCGCGTCCGCGACGCCCGGCAGCGATGGACGTTTCACGCTCTCGGCGCCGGCGCGCGCGCCTGGTCGCCTGCTGTTCGTGTTGCGTGTCGTCGATGCAGGCGGCGCGCAGCGTGAGCGGGTCGAGCTGCCGCTGTTCGTGCGCGACGGTACGCCGCTGCGCGTGCAGGTACTCGCGGGCGCGCCCGATCCCGAACTCAAGTACCTGCGCCGATGGGCGAGCGACGCCGGCCTCGCTCTGGGTGGCCGCATCCGCCTCAGCGAGGGCATCTCGCTGACCGAAGGCGAACCGGCCGCGCTCGATTCCGCGGCGCTCGCCGCGACCGATCTCGTCGTCGTCGACGAACGCGCGTGGGCATTGCTCGATGCGGGCGAGAAAGCCGCCTTGCTCGGCGCGGTGGATGCCGGTCTCGGCCTGCTGCTGCGCGTGACCGGCGTGCCCGACGCGACGACGATCGCCGAATGGGCGGCGCTGGGCGTGCGCATCCACGAGCGCGCGGCGGCTGCGAGCGTCGTGCTGGACGGCATGGGCACGCCCGACGCGCAGAAGCTGACGCCGTCTCCTGTCCGCGTCGACGTACGCGAGGCAACGCCGCTGCTGCGCGCGGGCGACGGATCCGTGCTCGCCGCGTGGCGAATCGAAGGTCGTGGCCGCATCGGTGCCTGGTGGCTCGCCGACACGTTCCGCCTCGTGCTCGCTGGCGACCGTGCACGCCACGCGAGCCTGTGGGCATCGACGTTCTCGACACTCGCACGCGCGCAGGCGCGCGCCGAGCCGGGGCTCCCGATCGAAGCCCGGGTCGATCAGCGCGCGGTGGTCTGCGGCATCGATGACGGTGCACGCGTCGCAGCGCCGGACGGGGCGTCGGTGGCGCTGGTACCGGTCGCGATGCCGGACGGGAGCGCGTGTGCCGCGTATTTTCCGCGCGAACGCGGCTGGCACGAGCTTCTGGCCGGTGCGCAACGTTGGCCGTTCCACGTGCGCGGCGCCGACGATGCGCGTGCGCTCGCGGCCGCGGAAAACGCACGCGCGACGCGTGCACTCGTCGGCGGCGCCGCGGAACCGGCGCTTGCGATGACACCGGCGCGCCTGCCGCGCTGGCCGTTCCTGCTCGCCTGGCTCGCGCTCGCGTCGATGCTCTGGTGGCTCGAACGCCGCGCGCGCGCCGCAGCCTGACCCGGCACGCTCGGCGCGCACTCGCGGGAATACGCCGCAGCAGCAGACCGGCTCGCTCCGGCTCCCGCCGTCGATCTTCGCGGCCCTGCGAGGAACGGCGGGGGCCTTGTCTTCATCCGCGCGTGCGTGGACTCCGGGTAGCGCGGCCCTTGCGCGCCTCACCCGCCTGCGCGCGCACCGAATCGACGTCATCGCCTTCGCGGAATGCGCTCGCCTCCGCATGCAGCCAATCGCGGAACGCGAGAAAGCCCGCATGGTTG
>DAIOWG010000211.1:0-5620 GCA_036758645.1 Dokdonella sp.
ATCGAGGTGGAGGCGAAGGTGTTCGACCTGATCGCGTTGCTGCTCGCCAATCGCGAGCGCGCGATGGACAAGCGCGAGCTCAACGCGATCCTCTGGGGTGACCGGCCGGTCACCGACGCGGCGCTGTCGCAGCAGTTGCGCAAGGCGCGCCGCGCACTCGGCGACGATGGCAACGCGCAGCGCGTGATCCGCACCGTGCATGGCCGCGGCCTGCGCTGGGTGGCCGACGTCGCCGCGGTCGGGCCGGACGCGCCGGTCACACCGCCGCCCGCCCCGCCCCACGCGAACGCCCCCGTGGCAGCGCGCGCACGAGTGCGTCACGCGATCGCCCTTGCCTGCATCGCGGCGCTGGTGCTGCTCGGCATCGGCTTCGCGGCCTGGCAGGCGCGGCACGACGATCCCGCCTCGGGCGCGGTGGCGGCACCGCGCATCGCGATCCTGCCGCTCGACGACCAGAGCGCCGAGCCCGCGCTCGCATGGACGCGGCGTGGCCTCATGGGCCTGATGGCCGGCTTGTTCGAGCAAGGCGGCCACGTCGATGTCGTTCCAGCGCGCTCGATCGATGCGGTGGAAGCGGCCGCGCGCCCGCTCGACCCCGCCAGCGCGCGTTCGCTGCGCAGCGCCCTCGGCGCGACCCACCTGGTCGCGACGCGGCTGCGACGCGTCGGTCCGCTTTACGAGTTCGAGCTCAGGCTGATCGCGCCCGGTGGCGTCGAACGCAACGACACCCTGCACGGTGATGCGCCCGCCGCGCTCGCGGTGCAGGCCGTGCAACGCGTGCGGCGCTGGCTCGACCTCGGCGAGCCGACGCCCGCGCCGGGTCGCGTCGTCTCCGATCCGTTCCTCGCCGAAGCGCATGCACGCGGGCTCGACGCGCAGTTGCAAGGCGACCATGCCGCCGCGCGCAGGTATTTCGAGATCTGCCTCGACCAGGATCCCGCGCTCGCCTGGCCGCGGCTCGCGCTGTCGATCGCGCAGGGCGAGACGGGCGACTTCGCGTCGAGCCGGGCCAACGCCGCACTGGTCGAGGCGAGTGCGCGCGAGCTCGGCGACGATGAGCTGCTGGTGGCCGCATTGCGCCAGCAAGGTTCGCTCGCATTCCGCCAGGGCGACCTCGACTCGGCCGCCGCACACATCGCTTCCGCACTCGAGGACCTGTCGGCTGCACGCCCGCTCGCGCTGACCGACCTGCTGGTCGCGCAGGCCTCGATCGATGATGAACGCGGCCGCTTCGACGAATCGCGCACGGGCTTCGCGCGTGCACTCGCGCTCGCGCGCGAGACCGGCAATCGGCGCGGCGAGGCGCTCGTGCTCGTCAACATCGCCAGCCTCGAGAATGGCGTCGGTGACGCCGCGGACGCGGCGCGATCGTTGCGCGCGGGCCTCGCGGCCGCGCGCGAAGCAGGCGACGGCTCGCTCGAAACGATGACGCTGGCCAACCTCGCCGCGACCGAGGCCAACCAGGGACGTCTGCTCGACGCGGTGTCGCTCGATCGGCAGGCTCTTCTGAACGCGCGACGGCGCGGCGACGTGCACAGCGAGGCGCTCGTCTCGACCCAGCTGATCCGGCTGCTCGCGCTGTTCGGTCGCGAAGCGGATGTCGCGACGCTCGCGCTGCGCGCGGCCGAACTCGCGGACGGCAGCGGTAATCCCTACTGGCAGGCGGAGCTGCAGTGGGCACTGGCAGGCGTGGCGGAAAGGCGTGGAGATCCCGCCGAGGCGCTTTCGCGGCTCGAGCGCGCGCGCGGACTCTACGCAGGCATCGGCATGACACGCAGCCTCGCGCCGGTGCTCGCCTCGATCGTCGAGACCGCCGCAAGAGCCGGCGAGCGCAGCACGGCGCAGTCCGCTGCCAGCGCCTTCCGCGCACTCGCGGCGGCCGATCCGCACGCATGGAACGAGTGGCTGCCGCTGCTCGACGCGCAACTGCAGGCGCTCGAGGGGAACATCGCGGGCGCGATCGCCGCGCTCGCCGATCGCCTGGACCGCGCGCCGGACGCGCGCGGCGCGGCGGCGCAGGCGACGCTGTTCCAGCTTGGCCGCTGGCAGGTGGCGAGCGGCGCCGCCGACGACCTGCTGCTGCGCGAGGCGTGGACACCGTGGCTGGCCGAGCACCCCGACGCGATCGCGCTTCGCATCAGCGCGCTGCGCACGGCTGGCCGCGGCCAGGAGGCCGCCGCCGAGCAGGCGCGGCTCGACCGCCTGCGCCAAGCCCCGCAACTCGACCCGTCGCCGCACGCCGCGCCACCCGCCTGACATCACACCCGGTCGTGCGCGCGTCACGATTCCGTCAAGACCGGCAGCGCCCAACTGCGCTCCAATCGCGCCCTCCCTGCATCCCGGAGCTTCCCGCATGACCCGCCTTGCACTCGCCGCCGCCCTGCTGCTCGCCGCCGGATCGGCCAGCGCCGAACTCGTCACGGTCCGCTACGACTTCCCCGAGACGGCGACGAATTCGCTGTTGTGGGGTTACTTCGGCGGCGAGCGCGGCCCCACCACGGGCGAGATCCTCTCGACCACGCTGGTGATCAGCTACACCACGACCGGCACGCAGGACGCGGCGGACTTCTACTTCACGTTCGATGTTCCCGCGCTCGGCGAGCAGACCTGGATCGGGTTGACCGGCGCCGAGCTCGGCTGGAGCGGCCAGGGCACGTTCGAGTACGGCTTCACGAGCGAGGACTACAACGGCGTGATCCGCGAGGGTCGCTTCGGCGCCGAGCTGTCGGGCGGCGGCGCGCTCGATGCCTACATCGAGTTCCTCGTCGATGCCGATCCGCTCCCGCCCGTGGACGAGGTATTCTTCGACGGCTTCGATCCGCTCTGAGCAGCCCAGGGCCACCCGAATCGCGCGAGCAGGCGGGCGGTCTCGAACAACGGCAAGCCCATCACGCCTGACTGGCTGCCTTCGATGCGGCGGATCCATGCCGCCGCGCGGCCCTGGATCGCGTAGGCGCCGGCCTTGCCGAACGCTTCTCCGGTCGCGACGTAGCGCGCGATCTCGGCCTGGGACATCGGCGCGAACTCGACCAGCGATTCACTGAGCGCGTGCTCCTCGCGGTCGGCCGACACCAGCCAGACAGCCGACAGCACGCGATGGCGACGCCCGGCCAGTCGGGCGAGCATCGCGGCGGCCACGGCCGCATCGGCGGGCTTGCCGAACACGTCGTCGCCGAGCACGACTTCGGTGTCGGCTCCGAGCACGACCGCACCCGGCACCGCCGCGACCTGCATCAGTCCCGCACCGGCCTTCTCGCGCGCGACGCGGTTCACGTAGTCTTCGGGAGGTTCGCCCGGGGTGCGCCGTTCGGGCACGTCGAGCTCGAGCGTCTCGTGGTCGACGCCGATCTGCTTGAGCAATTCGCGTCGCCGCGGCGAGCGGGACGCCAGGAAGAGTCGCATCGTCGTGCTGCGCCGGATCGGACGCAGCAGTCTATCGCGTCGGACGCGCGCTGCGCCGGATCCGCGTTCGGGCGCGGCTCAACCGACGATGGTTTCGGGGCCGTCGTCGCTCGCCGAATCCGGTTCGCGCTTGAGGCTCTGCCACGCTTCCTTCTGCATGCGCTCGAGCGTCCTGATGAAATCCGGCGACGTGGCGTCCAGATGGTCCAGCCCGAGATTCTTCAGGATGTCGTAGCTCATGCTCGCCTCGCGATGCGTTCCCTGGAACGATGCAAGCAATTCCCATGCCGCCCGGTGATCGAGGCTTCGGCCGCTCGTCCCGCGGTCGCCGGGCGCTTGCTGACATCGACTGCGCGAAACTGACACTCCGCGTGCGCGGCTCAGCGCAGCGCGCGACGCACCGGCTTGCAGTAGACGCTGCGGCACGGTCCGATGCCCGGGATCGCCGACGCGATGCAGTCGGGCCGCGGGTTCAAGGTGACCAGCGCGCCGACCAGCGGCCACAGGCCGCGCAGTCCTTCGTAGGAACGATTGCAGAAGCGGACAAGCTGTGACATCGCGCGACCTCCGGATTCCCCGCTTGGTCCAAAGCAAGGGCCGGGCCAATTCGCGTCGATACGCTGGCCGCGCCGCGCCCTGCAGGCTGGACGACCGCAGGTCGGCCGGCGCTCTTCTTCTCTTCGACTCCAATCCGGGCCGGCCGCGCTGCGCGCGTCCAGCCTGCCAAGGCGCCCGACCACCGGGCTTCGTACCGCCTCCGCCGCGGTCCGACGTACACTCCCCGTTTCGCCTCCGTGCCGCACGAGCAATGCCAGCACTGACCCACCTGCAACGCCTCGAAGCCGAGAGCATCGACATCCTGCGCGAGGCGGTGGCCGAGTCGGAGCGCCCGGTGATGCTGTATTCGATCGGCAAGGACAGCTCGGTGATGCTGCACCTCGCGCGCAAGGCGTTCTTCCCGGCGCGCCCACCGTTCCCGCTGCTGCACGTCGACACCACCTGGAAGTTCCGCGCGATGTACGAACTGCGCGACCGCATGGCGCGCGAATCGGGACTGGAGCTCCTCGTGCATCGCAATCCCGAGGCCGAGCAGCTTGGCATCAATCCGTTCGACCACGGCTCTGCGCGGCACACGGACCTCTGGAAGACGCAAGGCCTGAAGCAGGCGCTCGATGCGTACGGCTTCGACCTCGCGTTCGGCGGCGCACGTCGCGACGAGGAGAAGTCGCGCGCGAAGGAGCGCGTGTTCTCGTTCCGCTCGGCGCAGCACCAGTGGGACCCGCGCAACCAGCGGCCCGAACTCTGGCGCCTCTACAATGCGCGCAAGCACGCCGGGGAAAGCATCCGCGTGTTCCCGCTCTCGAACTGGACCGAACTCGACGTCTGGCAGTACATCCACGCCGAGCGGATTCCGATCGTCCCGCTGTACCTCGCGGCCGAACGCCCGGTCGTGCGTCGCGACGGCACCTGGATCATGGTCGACGACGAACGCTTCCGGCTGCGCGACGGCGAGCGACCCGAGCAGCGGCGCGTGCGTTTTCGTACCCTCGGCTGCTACCCGCTCAGCGGCGCGATCGAGTCCGACGCGGACACCCTGCCCGCGATCATCGGCGAGATGGTGCGCGCGCGCACGAGCGAGCGGCAAGGCCGGCTGATCGACAACGACGCCGGCGCCTCGATGGAGAAGAAGAAGTCCGAGGGGTACTTCTGATGTCGGCCGCCGATTCCACCGCGGCCTTCGAGGCCTGGCTCGCCGCGCAGCAACGCAAGGACCTGCTGCGCTTCATCACCTGCGGCAGCGTCGACGACGGCAAGAGCACGCTGATCGGGCGCATGCTGCACGAATCGAAGTCGCTGCTCGACGACCAGCTCGCCGCGCTCGAGGGTGATTCGCGCCGGTTCGGCACCCAGGGCGAGGCGCTCGATTTCGCGCTGCTGCTCGACGGCCTCGCGGCCGAGCGCGAACAGGGCATCACGATCGACGTGGCCTACCGCTTCTTCGCGACCGAGCAGCGCACCTTCATCGTCGCGGATACGCCGGGGCACGAGCAGTACACGCGCAACATGGTCACCGGCGCGTCGACCGCCGACCTCGCGGTGATCCTCGTCGACGCGCGCAACGGCGTCGTGCAGCAGTCGCGCCGCCACGCGGTGATCTCGTCGCTGCTGGGGATCCCCCACATCGTCCTGTGCGTGAACAAGATGGACCTCGTCGACT
>DAIOWG010000212.1:0-5617 GCA_036758645.1 Dokdonella sp.
CGCGCCTGGTCCAGGCCGGCTTCGTCGATGTCGACGAGCATCAGCGAGGCCCCTTCGGCGAGGAAGCGGGCCGCGGTGGCCTTGCCGATGCCGGCCGAACCGCCGGTGATGATCGCGACCTTGCCCTGCAAGCGGTTCATGGCATGTCCTCGTTCGCGGGTGATCCTCTCCACATGGGGCCACCCTTCGATACGAAAAGCGTGGCGACCGCCAAACGTTCGACCGAACGCGCGATCGGCATGACCGCGTCGTCCGCATCGCAGGATGCCGGTTCTCCGCTTCTGCGCGGGATCGGCGCCCGCGCTCCGTTGCCGGTATCGTAAGGCTGCCGCGAAGCCTCCGGAGTCTCCGATGAAACGCCCTCTGCTGGTTGCTGTCGCGGGCCTGGTCGTGGCGGGACTCGCATGGGGGCTGCTCCAGCACATGCGCGGTCCGGTCCTTGCGGGCTACGACGTGGTGTCGCGGCCGCTGGTGCAGACGGTCGTGGCGACGGGCCGGGTGGTGGCGGTGTCGCGCGCGCAGGTGGGCAGCCCGGTGACCGGCGTGGTGGTGGAGCGGCGCGTGCGCGAAGGCGATGCGGTTGCTCCGGGCGACGTGCTGGCGGTGCTGCGTGCCGACGACCTGGAATCGGCCGTGCGCGAGGCCGAGGCGGCGTTGGCCCGGCTGCAGCAGGCCACGCGTCCGCAGGCGCAGGCTGCGCTGCGCGAAGCGGATGCCCGACTCGCGCAGGCAAGCCGCGAGGCAAAGCGGCGGCGAGACCTGTTCGAGCGTCAGTTGATTGCGCGCGAGGCAGTGGAGCAGGCCGTGCAGGCCGAGACCGTCGCTCGCAGCGCCGCCGAGCAGGCGCGCCTGGCTGCCCGTTCGCTGGCCGAGGGCAGCCCGGATGAAGCCGCTGCGCGCGCCCGCCTCGCTACCGCCCGAGCGCAACTGGCCAAGACCACGATACGCGCCGAGGTTGCCGGTACCGTGCTCACGCGCAATGCCGAGCCCGGCGATCTGGTGCAGCCCGGCCGCATCCTGTTCGAGATCGCGCGCGATGGCGACACCGAGATCCTGGTGCCGCTCGACGAGAAGAACCTCGAAGTGCTCGCGCTCGGGCAGCCCGCGATGTGCGTCGCCGACGCCTATCCGTCGCGGCCATTTCCGGCGCAACTGAGCTTCATCGCGCCGAGCATCGATCCGCAGCGCGGCACGGTCGACATCCGCCTGGCGGTTTCGCCGGTGCCCGACTTCCTGCGACAGGACATGACCGTGTCGGTGAACGTGACCACGGGCCGTCGCGAAAGCGCCGTGGTGGTGCCCAACGATGCGCTCGGCGCGGTGGACGGCGGGCGCGCCGAGGTATGGCAGGTTGCGGACGGGCGGGCGTTGCGACGCGAGGTGAGGCTCGGCCTGCGCGGGCTGGCCATGACCGAGATCATCGAAGGCCTCGCGCCGGGCGACCGCGTGCTCGCCGATGCCGCGCTGGCGATTGCCGACGGTGACCGCGTGCGCATCGTGCGCGAAGCGCTGCCTGCGGCGGAGACGGACCCGGGCACGCGCAAGGAACTGCCGGCGACGTTCGACTGATGTGGATCGAGTGGACCATCGCGACGAAGTTCCTGCGTGAAGGCAAGGCGCAGAGCACGCTGATCCTGGTCGGCATCGCCGTGGGCGTGGCCGTGATCGTGTTCCTGACCGCGCTGATCACCGGCTTGCAGGGCAACATCATCGAACGCACCCTCGGTACGCAGGCGCACATCCGTGTCCAGCCCACCGAGGAGCGCAACCGCGTGCTCGCCCCGTCGGATGGCAGCGTGCAACTGGTGCTCGACAACAAGCGCGCGCAGCGCCTGCGTTCGATCAACAACTGGCAGCAGATCGTGACGGTGCTGGACGCACTCCCGCAGGTGCGCGCGGTGTCGCCGGTGATTTCGGGGCCGGCATTCGCGCGACGCGGCGAAGCGCTCAAGTCGGTGGCGCTGCTCGGCATCGACTCCGAACGCTACCAGCGCATCATCCCGATCCGCGACGACCTCGTCGCCGGCGTGTTCCGGATCGGCGCCGGTGACACCGTGGTCGGCAGCCAGCTCGCCGACGACCTCGGCCTGCGCGTCGGCGACAAGCTGCGCCTCGACGGCGGACAGGGCCGGGAGAGCGTGGTCAACGTGGCCGGCATCTTCGAGCTGGGCGTGCGCGAGCTGGACTCGCGCTACGTGTACCTGGACATGAAGCAGGCACAATCGCTGCTGGACCTGCCGGGCGCCGCGACGGTCATCGATGTCACCGTGGACGACATCTTCGCCGCGCAGCCGGTCGCCATGCTGATCGGACGCCTCACGGGGCTGAAATCCGAGAGCTGGATGGAAACCAACGCCCAGCTCATGAACGCGCTGCGTTCGCAGAGCCTGTCCACCAACATGATCAGCGTGTTCGTCGCGTTGAGCGTGGCACTGGGGATCGCCAGCGTGCTGTCGGTGAGCGTCGTCCAGCGCACGCGCGAGATCGGCATCCTGCGTGCAATGGGCACCACGCGAGGGCAGATGCTGCGCGTGTTCCTGATCCAGGGAGCGCTGTTCGGCCTGGCCGGATCGCTGGTCGGCGGTGTCTCCGGCTGGGGGCTGGTGGGCGTGTTCAATCGCTTCGGGCCGAAGCTGTTCTACATCCCGGTGGATCCGTGGCTGCTGGTCGCCGCATCGGTACTGGCCACGGCCACCGGCATCGTGTCCGCCGCGGTGCCGGCGCGACGTGCCGCGCGCCTGGACCCGGTGGAGGCGATCCGCCATGTCTGAGCATGACGCCGGCCAGGAAGTGCTGCGCCTCGAAGCGTTGAAGAAAAGCTACAACGTCGGCACGCCGACCGAAACGGAAGTGCTGCACGGTCTCGATCTGTGCCTGCAGCGCAGCGACTTCACGGCATTGGTCGGGGCATCGGGGTCCGGCAAGAGCACGCTGCTCAACCTGATCGGCCTGCTGGACCGCCCGACCGCCGGCGAACTGTTCCTGCTCGGCGAACCCACCACGCAGATGAGCGACGCGCGGCGCACGGCACTGCGTGGCAGCGCGATCGGCTTCGTGTTCCAGTTCCATCACTTGATCCAGGCCTTCACCGCGCTGGAGAACGTGCTGATCCCGCTGATGGTCGTGAACGGCAAGCCGGATCGCGAACACCTCGATCGTGCGCGGGGCTTGCTTGCGCGCGTGGGCCTTGAAGGATACGAGCAGCGCAAGCCCGACCAGCTGTCGGGGGGCCAGCAGCAACGCGTCGCGGTGGCGCGCGCGCTGGTCACCCGGCCGGCCCTGCTGCTGGCCGACGAGCCCACCGGCAATCTCGACAGCCAGAGTGCCGCCGGCGTGTTCGAGCTGTTCCGTGTCTTCAATGCCGAGTTCGGCTGTGCCGTGTTGCTGGTCACCCACGATGCGCGGCTTTCCGCGCAGTGCGATCGCACGGTGACGCTGGCAGATGGGCGGATCGCCAGCGACACCCGAAATGTGCGGTCACGGAAACCGGCGTGAACGTCGGCGGCGAAGGGTGGGCGGCGACGGCACTTCGCCGTTGGCCGCCGCTCGGCTGCGCGGGTCGTTCACCGCCAGAACGCGATCCGCCACGGCGACGCCTCGGGATCCTTCACACTCGCTCCTTCCCGAGTCTCCCCTCGCGCCGGCTCTGCACGCGCGACTGCGAGTTCGTGCCGACCCGCCGGCAACGCACGCACATCGATCATCGCGACCAGGGCAGGGCGATCGGTGCGTGCGTCGGTCCCGAGTTCGAATTGCAGCGCGGGCAGCGGCTTGCCATCGAGGCTGACCGAGCGCAGGCGTTGCAGGCAGTCGAGCGCGGCGGCGGCACGCGCGTCGCCGGTGGCGGAAGCGACGGATGGACATCGATCGCGCAACGCGATCGCGTCGTGTTGCGGGTGGTACGGCACGACCAATCGCAGGTAGGGCCCGCTGGCGATCATGGACGCGATGAACGGCATCGGAGGATCGCGCGCGGGATTGCGCTGGTCGTCATAGTGCGCGCCGTCGAGCGTGCGCGAGCCGTCCGCGAAGCGCGGAAACAAGTCGTAGTTGCCGAGGCTGGAGGGCGCCTTCTGATAGGTGAGCGACAGCGCGACGGCGATGCCGACAACCGATGTCACGGCCGTGGTCAGCGCGATCGCGCGGCGCTCGCCGCCGTGGCTGGCGAGCAGCGAGAAGATCGGGTTCGCGGACTTCTGGGTCAGGCCGATGCGCGCATAGAGGTCGAACAGCGCAGACAGCAGGCGTCGTGCAAGGCCGTGTTCGCGCAGGCGATCACCGCGACAGCGGTCGAGGAGGCTCGCGGCGAGCAACGGAAGCAGCGTGATCGCGAGACACGCGAGCAGCAGGTCGCCTGCATCCGCAGCTGCGCCGGATAGCGCGGCGATCGCGAGGGAGACCGCGAAAATGCAGGTCACCAGCAGGCTGATGGTGAGGAACATCGACGCCATCATCACGCCGACTGCGAACACGATCGTGGCGCGATTGTCGACGCGCTCGATCGCCGCATCCGCACTGCCGTGGCGTCGCATCTCGAGTGAGCGCTGCACGGCTCCCATCCGCAGCTTTCCCCAGCGGATTCCGCCAGGGTAGATCGAATGCATGCCCACCATCGCGATCCACCGGGCGCGCAACAGCAGATGCATCGAGAAGGTCACGGCAAGGATCAGCGCCGTGCACTTCAGGTAGACGTACAGCATCAGGATCGGATCGCCCCAGAGTTCGTTGAAACGTGGCTCGAGCGCGAAGATTCGGTCGTCGAGCCAGCCGGGCAGCTGCAGCATCGCGAACACCGCGACGCCCGAAATGAGCAGCTCGACCTCCCACGTCGGAGTCGTGTGCCGCGGCAGGCGCGAGGCCGATTCGGTATCCGGCGGCGGTGGCGCTGTGTCGGTCATGATGGCTCCTGTCGGTTCGCAACGTGGCAAGGCAACCCGGTGTCGTGCAAGCACGCGGCTTCGTCGGGATCGTGACCCGACATCCGGTTCGTTCGAACAAGACGCGCCTTCGCGGAACCGCGCGCGCGACGGACGACGGCGCCATCCGCTGCCTCAGAATCGCTCGCCGGTCGGCAGGAATCGCCATTCGCCCGCGGGCATCTTCCCGAGCGCGATCCGGCCGATGCGGATCCGCCGGATCGATGCGACCGACAGGCCGACCTGCGCGCACATGTGCCGGAGCTGCCCGCCCTGCACCCCCTTGATCGCGAAGCGCAGGCGCGTTTCGCTCTGCCAACTCGCCTTGCATGGAGGCAGCTCGCGGCCTTGCCAGGAGAGGCCGTGACACAGGCGACTCAGTCCCCAGGGAGCGATCTCGCCCGTGACTTCGACGATGTATTCGTGCTCGATGAGGTCGCCATCCTCGGTCAGCCTTCGCCAGATCCTGCCGTCCTGGGTCAGCACCATGAGCCCGGTGGCTTCGCGATCGAGCGGCACGAGCGGCGTGAGATGCTGGAGATGCCGCTTGACTGCGCGCACGCCGGATGCGTCGTCGGCCCAGCGTGTCGCCATCGTCACGAGCGTCGCCGCAGGTCTCGCGCCGCTGATCGCGTCGAAGTCCGCGGGCTTGTGCAGCAGGACGGTGGCGGGCGCCTCGGGCTCGAGCCGTGCCGACGGAT
>DAIOWG010000213.1:0-5602 GCA_036758645.1 Dokdonella sp.
CCTACTTGTTCGGCACCCTTTCGGTGGATTTTGATGCGGTCGTTGGCGGTGGCGTTTTCCTCGAGGCCGAAACGGAACACATCGAAATTGGTCGTTGCGTGCAAGGTCATGCCATTAATTTGACCGTAGTTCCGGAGGTCCGGCAGCGAGTAATACGGCGTTTCGTTCGCGTCCGTCGCGTCACGCACGTCGCCGCGCGCATCCGTGGCCACGCGTGGACGCGCGATGGCCGCGCGCTCGTGTTCGCATCCGACCACGACGGGCCGATGTCGCTGCATGTGGTGGATATCGAAGGCGGCGTGGTCTCGTCGCTCGGCATCCTCGGCGAATTCCCGGACACCTCGCGCGCCGACGACCATGTGGTGTTCGAGATCCCTCGCATGCAGAGCGCCCTGTCGCGCATCGCGTTGTCGGCCGACTCGCCCTCGTCGCCGGCCACGCTGGCGCCGTCGACCGGCGATGATTTCGCGCCCGCGGTGTCGCCCGACGGGAGCCGCGTCGTGTTCGTGTCCGATCGCAGCCGCCAGCACCAGCTCTGGCTGCATGACCTCGCGAGTGGCGAAGTGCGCCCGCTCACCGACCCGACGAGCACGGCCGTGACGGCGCCTTCGTGGACGCTCGACGGTCGCAGCGTGGTCGCGGTGGAACGCAATCGGGACGGCCGTCGTCTGATCGAGTTGGATGTCTCGACCCTGCGCCGCCGCGTGCTGACGGCGCCGTCCGACAACGTGTTGATGGGCATGGCGGCGGTCGATGCCGACAGCTACCTCGTCGTCAGCGGCAGCTCCGGACGCGACAACCGCCTCGAACTGGTGCGCAGTCCGGGCCTTCCGCAGGAGTCGCGCCGACTGCTCGCCGAAGGGGTCGCGCGCGTGCAGGTCGACGCGGCGTCCCGCTCGGTCTACTTCACCACGAGCGCGGAGCGCGGCCTGTTCCGCGTGAAGCTCGAGGGTGGAGCGGCGGAGCCGGTCAGCCGCCAGATCACCGCGCTCACGTCGGGCTGGCAGCTCGTCGATGGCGGCATCTGGTACATCGCCGACATCGAGGTCGACAGCGCGAGCCTGCATGCCCTCGATCCCGCCAGTGGCGAGGATCGGGTGATCAGCCGTTTCGACGCGATCCTGCGCGACCTCGCTTTCAGCGTGATGCCGGACCGAGGCAGCATCATCGCGGTGCCGTTCCTCAGCGAAGACACCGACGTCGGCCTGTTCCGGCTGGAACGCGCGGACATGCGCTGAAGCGCGTTTGCAGCCAACGTTTGCCGCAATTTCGATCACGCACGCCGAACGCCTGCGCAACCCGGGTGCCGTCACGCGCGGGCAGAATTTCCCTGCCCTCCAACGGGCGATGTGTCACAGCATCGAAGTGCGAAACCCTCGGCGGGACACCGGGTTCGGGACCTTGGTGCCCGCCTTTTTTTTTTGACCATCGGCCGCGCGCCGCTCGCGGTCGACGGGCGGGATCGACCGGGCGGGGACAGCGCGGTGGCCTGAAACACGGCGCATACGCAGAGGCGCGACGCAGGGCAGGACCGGGAGGGCGTTCCCTCCAGGTGCTCTCCCTCGGTGCGCTCCGCGAGCCCGGTGGCTGGACGCTTGAAGGCTGCGCTTCGTGTCCTTCCGGTTTCAGTCCTTGGCCTTCGCGCGAACGCCAGGCTCTGGAACGCCTACGTCGGGTCCGCGAAGCAGGACGCCAGCGGTAGCTTCACGACCTGCACGACGTCGCCGCTGCGACGTTCCTGCACGAACGCGACGATGCTCGCGTTCGCGAGGTTCGTGCCCTCCGGGACGCACAACCGCGCCTCGAACGCGCGCGCGGGACGCGCCTCGTCGAACGCGCGAACGACGTGGTCATGCGCGAGGCGCGCGCCCCGGTTCTCGCCGCCGTCGATCTGGTTCGAGAGTCCATCCTCGGTCAGCGCGACCGCGACCACGTGCGTCGCGTCGGCTCCCGTCTCGACCGCGACCGCGAGCCCCTCGCCGCGCGTGACCGAGAACGACAATGCGGGTGCCGCACGCGCAGGCGGTTCGGGCGGTGGCGCCTTCGGCCAGTCCTTCCAGAGGCGCCCGTCGACGAACACCTGCGGCGTGTAGACGATGCCGCGCCGGGAGCGGCTCGCCGATTCGCGTTGCCGAACCACGTATCGCGCGTCCGCATAGGGGTCGTGCCAGTCGCGCGTGTCCCAGTAGTCGACATGGAACTCGAGCGGGGCATAGCCGGCATTGCCGCGCAGTGTCGACAGCCAGCGCTCGGCCGGCGGGCACGAACTGCACCCTTCGCTCGTGTAGAGCTCGACCAGGTGCGGGCGCTGCGCGTTCGCGCTCGCGACGCAGGCGGAATCCGCCGCGCTGGCGCCGGTCGCGGCCAGCAGGGCCGACAGCAGGAGGGGACGCATGCACGCTCCGTGTTGGGTGGACATGCATCGAGCATAGGCAGCCACGCGCTCCGGATCGTTGCGATGGTTGCCTCGCGGCATGACGCCTGCCGCCGGGACGCGTACCCGAGCGCGCCGCGAGCGATGCCGGGGTGACGCCGCAGCGGTGCCGATCCTGGGCCGCGGCGCACCCGGTGCCGATCGGCACGCGTCGCCGAGTCGTACGCAACCCGCTGAACACGAAGGCTTTCACGAGAATCCCGGAACGATCTCCGTTCGATTTCGTGCCGATTTCCTGACCCAGGTCCGCCCGACGCGTAATCCGGCAGGACCCGTCGAATCGCAGGAGGTCGCATGCCCATCGTCATCCAACATCTCGGCCACGGCGCGAGCCTGGAGCTGGCGGCTGCGTCGTTGCGCGTGGCCGGCGCTCCCGCGGTCGCGATCGTGCGCGGCGGCGGGCGCGGCTGCAGCCTGCGCATCGAAGGTCCGGTGCTCGGCCTCTGGTTGCCGCTGCGCGGTCGACTGCAACTGGGAGCCGCGGCGGAGATCGCGTGCGGCAGCGGCGAGGTGCGCGCCTGCGAAACCGAGGCGCGCGTGCGCGCGGTCGGTCGCGGTGCGGCCATCTGGCTCGCGGTGCTCGGATCGCCGGCCGCATGGCGCACGACGCTCGCCGGATGGCCCGGCGTGCCGATCGATCCGCTGCTGCTGCCGGCGGTGCACGCAGCCGACCGTGAGCTGCGCGCCGATGTGCTCGCACTCGCGCGCTGCACCAGCGCGGCCGACGCGGAACCTGCGCTCGATGCAGTGCTCGATCGAGTGCTCGCGCTGCAGTCGGGCTTCGACACCGCGATCGCGCGCTGCCCCGGACGCACGTATGCGCAACGCAGGCAGGTTTTCCTGAGGCTGCAGCGCGTGCGCAACTACGTGGCCACGCACTGCCACCTGGACCTCGACAACGAGGCGCTCGCGGCAATGGCGAACTACTCGTCCTGGCACTTCATCCGCGCGTTCCGTTCCGCCTACGGCGAGACGCCGCATGCCTACCTCGTGCGCATGCGGCTCGAACACGCGCGCAGGCTGCTGCGCACGAGTCCGCTCGCGATCGCGGAGATCGCGCTGGCCAGCGGCTTCGAGAACCGATGCGCATTCTCTCGCCTGTTCCGCCAGCACTTCGGCACCACTGCGGGTGCGTTGCGACGAGCATCCGCCGGCCCGCTCGCGGCGGCCGGATGACGCAGACAGCAATCGCGGCAACGCGGGCGGGCCGGCAGCGGCAACGTGGCGCCTTCACGCGTTTTTAAGGTTCGTCCGACGGTGCCGCGTTGCGCGGCGCCTCTTTCGCTTGGCGACAGGAGAATCAGAAAATGAGAAACACACTGCTCCGGGATGCGGTGCGTCGCGGTTTGCGCACTTACGGCTGCACGGGCGCGGCGCTCGCGCTCGGCGGATTCGCGGGCGTTGCGCTCGCACAGGATGCCGGCCAGCCGGCCGACAGCCAGCAACTGGAAACGATCACGGTGACGGGTTCCAACATCCGTCGCGTCGACATCGAAACGTCCAATCCCGTGGTCACGATCGATCGCGCCGCGATCGAGAAGACCGGCAAGCTGACCCTCGGTGACCTCGTGCAGTCGCTGCCCGCGGTGACCGGCCCGAACATGAATCCGCAGATCAACAATTCGGGCGGAACCGGTTTCTCGAGCATCGGCCTGCGTGGCCTGGGTTCGCCGCGCACGCTGGTGCTGATCAACGGCCACCGCTTCCTCAGCGGCGACCCGAACGCGATCCCGGCCAACATGGTCGAGCGCATCGAAGTCCTGACCTCGGGCGCCTCGGCCGTGTACGGCTCGGACGCGATCGCGGGTGTCGTGAACTTCATCCTGCGCAGCGACTACCAGGGCGCCGAGTTCACGGTCGACTACGGCATCTCCGATCGCGACGACGGCACCAGCGAGGGCTACAGCTTCACGTTCGGGCACAGCACCGACCGCGGCAGCATCATGGCGGGCATCAACTACAAGAAGATCGACGGCGTGCTCTCGGGCCACCGCGACTTCTCGCGCGACGCGGTCTCGCGCACGCGCACGGCCGGCGGCAACTTCTCGACCTTCATCGGCGGCTCGCCATCCTCTCCGTATGGCTTCATCGCGATCCCGGACGCGTTCCTCGACCTGTTCCCGGGCTGCGACACCGGCTACATCGCGCGCAATCCCGAAGCGAGCGGCATGAACATCGCGACGGACTATCATTGCTACCGGTTCTCGCCGGACGCGAACGGCCCGAGCGACCTGTACAACTACGCGACGGTCAACCTCGTGCTGACCCCGCAGGAACGCACCGGGCTGTTCCTCAATGGCCACTACAAGCTGACCGACAACGTCGAGGCCTATCTCTCGGTGCTGAGCAACCGCACCTCGGCCTCGTTCCAGCTCGCCCCCGCGGTGTATGGCGCGATCTACGGAGCGGTCGTGTCGGCCGACAGCTACTACAACCCGTTCGGCGTCGAAATGTCGCCGGCGACCGGCGACGTGTTCCGCGCCCGGCTCTCGTCGCTCGGCAACCGCGCCGCCTCGAACGGCATCGCGAACAATCAGATCTCGACCGGCTTCCGCGGCTCGTTCGACGTGTGGAACGACTACCAGTGGAACTGGGAAGTCGGCTATGACTTCGGCCACGTCCACCTCAGCACCAAGACGCTTGGCTTGCCGGGCCTCGGCATCCTCAACCAGGGCACCGGGCCGTCGTTCCTCGACCCCGACACCGGGCTGGTGACCTGCGGCACGCCCGACGATCCGATCCCCAACTGCCGTCCGTTCAACCCGTTCAACCTGCAGGATCCGAACACGGTCGCCGCACTGCTCGAATCGCAGCAGATCGGCGTCAGCCAGCAGTTCCAGATCCAGAAGGTGAAGCGCTTCGACATCAACGGCGGCCTGTTCGAACTGCCGGGCGGCACCGTGCAGCTCGCGTTCGGCGTCAGCAAGCGCGACGAGTACATCCATTCGAACGTCGACACCAGCCTGCTGATCGACTTCAACGGCAACTGCGCGCTCGGCAGCCAGTGCGCCTCGGCGCTGCAGGGCGGCTACGACGTGAAGGAAGCGTACGCCGAGCTGTTCATCCCGATCGTCAAGGACATCCCGTTCCTGCACGCGTTGAACCTGACGCTGGGCGACCGCTACTCGAAGTTCAGCTCGTTCGGCAGCACCAACAACACCAAGATCG
>DAIOWG010000214.1:0-5591 GCA_036758645.1 Dokdonella sp.
CGGCGGCCGATCGCCGCACGCGTTCGCGCCGGTGGCGGTGCAGGCCACGGTCCCTGAGTAGTCGGTCCGGTAATGGTCCACGCGCGCGCCTGCGTTGAGCTGCCAATGCTCGTTGAAGGTCAGCGTGTCGAACGCATAGATCGCCGACGTGTCGGTCTCGCCGTCGCCGCGGCCCCCGGTGGGACCCCATTGGAGTCCGCTCACGCGCGGATCCGGGTCGTAGATGTTCGCCGCCGGCCACGCGCTGCCCGCGTGCGCGGCGATCTGCCTCGTCGAGATCTCCTCGCGCGTGACTTCCACGCCCACGCTGAGGTCGTTCTCGAACGGACCCGATCCGGTGTGGACGCGCAGGTTGGTCTGGTTGGTGAGGATCCTGTTGACCTGGTCCTTGAACGTCGGGATGCTGCGCGCGATCGTCCAGGTCGATGGATCGTCGATGTCCGGAGTGGCGATGTTCTCGAGGTTGCCGCGATAGGCCGTCAGCAGGTAGTCCTGGCGGGTGCGGCCCCAGCGCGTGCTGTTCTGCAGCTTCAGGTCCTCGCTGAAGTCGTGTTGCACGATCGCGGTGAACATGTCGGCGGTGACGTCGTCGTGATCCGCGTCGGTACCGTAGAAGTTGCGCGGATCGACCATGGGCGCCTGACCCAGTTCAGGCCGCGCGGGATCCGGCGTGGCGTAGCCCGGCAACCCGATCGTGAACACGCCGCCATCCGGCACGTTGTGCTGTTTCACGTGCAGGAAGTCGAGGTAGAGGCGGGTCGCGCTGCCGAGGCCGAACGCGAGCGAGGGCGCAATGCCCCAGCGGTTGTTCTCGACTTCGTCGCGACCCGGCACGCCGTTGTCCTGCGCCATCAGGTTGAGGCGGAAAGCCGCACCGTCGATCGTGCCGAGGCGCACGTTCCAGTCGGCCGTCAGGCGCTGCTGGCTGGCGGTGCCGAGCGCGGCGCTGCCGGAAAAACCGTCCATCAACATCGGCTGCTTGCTCACGAGGTTGATCGCGCCACTTGGCGCGGTGCGGCCGTTGTCGGTGCCGGCCGGGCCCTTGGTCACCTCGATCTGTTCGATGTTGAAGATGTCGCGCGAGACGCTGCCGAGGTCGCGCACACCGTCGACGAAGATGCTCGACTGACTGTCGAAGCCGCGCATGTAGATCGCGTCGCCGGTGGTCGTGTTGCCGTTCTCGCCGGTATAGAACGTGCCGACGCCAGCGCTGTTGCGCAGCGCCTCGGTCAGCGTGGTCGCGCCCTGGTCGTTGAACAGGTCGCCGGGGATCACCTGGATCGACTGCGTCGTGTCGAGCAGCGGCTTGACGAATTTCGGCGAAGACACCTCGTCGACCTTGTACTCGTCGATGCGCGAACCTTCGACGCGCACGGTCGGCAGCTGCGCGGCGGCGTCATCGGCGGAGGCCAGGCCTGGCAACGCGAGTGCGATGCCGGTGGCGAGGCGGGCCGCTCCTCCCGCGAGGCCGTGAGCGCCGCTGAAACCGCCGGCGCCGGAATGCTTGCGACTCTTGATGTGCTTCATCGGGTCCGATCCTGTGGTGGACGTTGGGCGGCAGGCAACGGAACGCGAGCGGGCGTCGGCGCCGCGTGCTTTTCCCCGTCGCGTACCGCTGCAGCCGGCGGGCGTTGCCGACCCTCCCGGTCGCCGCGCCGTGATGCGGTGCCGCGGATTAGAAATCAAATGAGAATGATTTGCAATAAGAATGCGGAGCGAAGCCGCGGCATCGCGCATTCCTGCGCGGACTCAGTCGCACCGGACCCATGGCGCGAACTTGACGAGCACGATCTCGCCGCCTCCTGCCAGCACGATGCGGCTGGCGTCGCCGTCGACCAGCGGGGTTTCGCCCGCGAGCGCCGTGGTCTCGCTGCCATCGCGGCGCAGTGCGAGCGCGCCCGCATGCACGTACACGAGCCATGCGGCGCCCGCATCGGGAAACAGCAGCATCGATCCGACCAGCGGGCGCGCCGCGATCTCGGCCGTCATCGCATCGCGACGCACCATCACGTTGAAGTCGCGCGTGGGGCCGGCCAGCAGTCGGCAATAGACCGGCAGGTCCCCGCCGAAATGCACGCGCTCGAAACGTCGCGTGAGCGCGCGCGGCGGTTCGTCGCCGATCTCGAGTTCGATGCCGGTGCCTTCGAGCAGCAGCAGGTCGCGATCGACGCCTGCGAACGCGGAGAACGGGCCGTCGCGCTCGATCTCCGCGATGCTCACGCGCCAGAGGAAATCGCCCTCGCCGTCGTCGCGGCGCGCGATTTCGGTGGTCCAGCCGCCGTCGTTCTTCCAGCGCGTGCGCTGATAGCGGGCTGGTCGGAGCAGGGTCGTCACGGACATTGCGTCGGCGCTGCGGATCGGATCAGGCCGGATGCTGCGCAAAAGCGATGCGCGGCTCAAGCCCTCGCGGCGGGCTCAGAGCGAATCGGGCGCGTGGTAGGCGTAGACGAGCGTGGCCGCGCCGAGGAAGTCGATGGTGGTGCCCTGGCGACCACCGATGCGACGCGCGACGCGTTCGGATGCGCTGTTGTCGGCGCGGATCAGGCTGATCGCGCGTGGCACTTCGAGCCGCGTGAACGCGAAATCGAGCACCGCGCGTGCGGCCTCGGTCGCGTATCCCTGGTGGCGCGCGCCCGGGACCAGCATCCAGCCGAGCTCGATGTCGGGCCAGCCTTCCGGGTTGTGCAGGCCGACGCGGCCGATGAACGCACCGTTGTCGCTGCGCTCCACCGCCCACATGCCGTAGCCGCGCAGCGCCCAGTGGCCGAGCAGCATCGCCATCGATCGCCACGCATTCATGCGATCGAGCGGCTGGCCGTCGCCGACGAAGCGCGTGGTGTCGGCGTCGCCGAGCATCTCGGCATAGGCTTCGAAGTGGCGGTTGTCGAGCGCGCACAGGCGCAGGCGCTCGGTTTCGATCACGGGTATGTCGGGCATTTCTTCTCAGGCCAGCAGCGCGGCGAGCGCGGTGGTGGAGGCACGCAGGCTTTCGGGCCATGCGTAGCCGACGATGCGCCGCCCGCTGGCGGAATCGAGGAACGCCTCTTCCTGGCCCGGCGCGAGCAGGTGGCGATAGTCGACCGTGATTTCGCAACCGGGGTCGAGGTCGCGCGCGGCGAACACGAAACCGAGATGCCAGAGCGCACTCGGTTCGAACGCGTGGTTGATGTAGCACTCGTCCGGCCACTCGGGCGTGATCGTGTAGCGATCCTCGAACCAGCGCACGGTCGCGGCGAGTGCATCGGGTGCATCCGGTCGCGCGAGGATCTCGTCGAAGTGGTGCACGGCGGGGATCGCGTCAGGCGCGACGATCACGCGCCCACGCGCGACCGGCTCGTCCATGAACAAGCCTTGCCCTGCGCCCGTGATCGAAGACGGGCCGATGTGATATCGGGGGAGGATCATGCGTGCACCGCCGACAGGCGGACGCCAAGTCTATCAGCGCGCAGGCAGGCTTGGGGGGCGGGAGCGCACGGGACAGATGCGGATCGCGACCGCCGATCCGCCGCGCGGGCCGCGGCACTCGCCCGCAGCGCGGCCGCCGGCGCGCGCAGCGGCCGATGCACGCGCCAAGAGATCCCGCCTCGCGCGCCGGGCGCGTTTGCAAACGTTGATCTTTGGTGATGCCGGAACGTGCGTCAGTACGGAGCGGAAGAACCCGGAGCAGCGGCGTCGGCGTGTGCGCCGACGATCACGATCGCGTCGCGATTGGCCTCGACCGTCTTGCTGCCGATGCCGCGCACGCGCGTGAGGTCTTCGGGCCGGCGAAACGGACCATGCACCGTGCGATAGGCGACGATCGCCTCGGCCTTGACCAGGCCGATGCCGTCGAGCGATTCGGCCAGCGTGCGCGCATCCGCATGGTTGATGTCCACCTGCGCACGAACGGTCGCCGCCGGCAGCAATGCCAGCAGGATCGTGAGCAGCAGCGGATACAGCGCTTTCATCGGCGACGACAGGAGCGGCGCGACCTTGCGCCATGGGCAAATTCTAGGCGTGGGCGTGCAGCTTCGGAATGCGCGCCGTCGCAGTCCGGCGTAGGCCGGCGTTGCGTCGTCGTGTAGGAGATTTCCTACGCCGCACGCGCAATCCGGCCAGGCCGGATCCCGCATCCGCCGTCGCCGTCGCGCGCCGGGCTTCGGCCATTGCCCGCACCGCGCACGGGCGCACCCCGCCGCCATCGGATACGATCATCGACCCGCGTCGCAGGCCGGTGCCCGCGGCAGCCTCGGCGCGCGGTCCGCGCCCACGATCGAGACAGGTGAAACCATGGATGCCAATGCACTCAGCCGCTACGTCGCAAACCTCTGGGACGGCGAGATCGTCCCGCAGCTGACCGAGTACATCCGGATCCCGAACAAGTCGCCGATGTTCGACGCGCAATGGGTCGAGCACGGCTACATGGATGCGGCGGTCGAGCTGATGGAGCGCTGGGCGAAGGCGCAGCCGCTGCGCGGGATGCAGGTCGAAGTGGTGCGGCTCGAGGGCCGCACGCCGCTGATCTTCATCGAAATCGCGGGCTCGGACGCGGCGTCGACCGATACCGTGTTGCTCTACGGCCACCTCGACAAGCAGCCCGAGATGACCGGTTGGTCCGACCACCTCGGCCCGTGGAAACCGGTGCTCGAGGGCGACCGCCTGTACGGACGCGGTGGCGCCGACGACGGTTACGCGATCTTCGGCTCGCTCGCGGCGCTGCTCGCGCTGCAGGAGCAGGGCATTCCGCACGCGCGCTGCGTCGTGATGATCGAAGCCTGCGAGGAATCGGGCAGCTACGACCTGCCCGCCTATGTCGATCACCTGGCCGACCGCATCGGCAAGCCGTCGCTGGTGGTCTGCCTGGATTCGGGTTGCGGCAATTACGAGCAACTGTGGTGCACCACCTCGCTGCGCGGCATGGCCGGCGGAAACTTCACGGTGAAGGTGCTGGAGGAAGGCGTGCATTCGGGCGATGCGTCGGGCATCGTGCCGTCGAGCTTCCGCCTGCTGCGCCAGCTGCTCTCACGGGTCGAGGACGAGGACACCGGCCGCATCCTGGTGGACGGCCTGCACGTCGACATCCCGGCCGACCGCCTGGCGCAGGCGAGAAAGGTCGCCCAGGTGCTGGGCGATGAGGTCTACGACAAGTTCCCATTCCTGCCAGGCATGAAGCCAATGGCCGACGACCTGACCGAGCTGGTGCTCAATCGCACCTGGCGCCCGGCCCTGTCGGTCACTGGCGCCGACGGGCTGCCGCCGCTGTCGTCCGCCGGCAACGTGCTGCGTCCCTTCACGTCGGTGAAGCTGAGCCTGCGGCTGCCCCCCACGCTGGAAGGCAAGCGCGGCGGCGAGCTGTTGCAGGAAGCGCTGCTGCGCGACCCGCCCAACGGCGCCGAGGTGTCGTTGGCGCTGGAAAAGGCATCGACCGGCTGGAACGCGCCCGCGATGGCGCCATGGCTGGAGCGGGCGGTCGACGCCGCCAGCGAGGAGTTCTTCGGCAAGCCCGCCATGTACATGGGCGAAGGCGGCACGATTCCGTTCATGGGCATGCTGGGCGAGAAGTTTCCGGGCGCGCAGTTCATGATCACCGGCGTGCTCGGCCCGCATTCCAA
>DAIOWG010000215.1:0-5589 GCA_036758645.1 Dokdonella sp.
GGTCGGCGACCGCGAGGTTCTGGTTGTACATGCCCGCGCCGTATCCAGGTTCCCCTGCATGCCGCGCGGGCCAGCCCGCACGCAGCGTTCCATTCGCCGCGCGGACCGTCACCTGGTGAACCGACGTGCTCGTCGCGACGCCGGCGACGACCGCGAGCCGGTCGTCGCGATCCAGATCGCCGAGCGCGAGCGAACGCACCTCGCCGCTCGCGAACGCGGCCACCGGCCAGCCCGGCCGCAGGCCGCCGTCGAGCCGGTACACGCTGACTTCGCCGCCACTTCGACCCGCGACGATCTCGGCCTGCCCGTCGCCATCGAGGTCACCCACCGCGACGCCCGGCCAGACGCGCCCGCCACTTTCGGCGCGCCATTTGAGCGCCCCGGACGTGCCGTCGAGCGCGACCACGTCGTAGCTGCCGGCAACGACGTCGCGCACGCCGTCGCCATCGATGTCGACGACCGCGGGCGAGCTGTACCAGCCGGTCTGGCACCAACTCGCGAAGCAGCCACCATGCGCCCACTTCGGCACCGGCGCGGCCACCTGTGCCGGCAGCGACTGCGCGATGCACGCGAACGTGATCGCAACGCAAGTGACCAACCACTTCATCGCAGCGCGCCTTCGATGTTTTCGACGGCACTATAGTCCTGCCGCAACGCGGGCGTTAGGATCATGCGCACGTTTCACGGACTGCCCGGATTCCGCCGCATGGCACACCTGCGATACGCGATCCGCGGCCTCTACGCGATCACCGATGGCCCGCGCGATGACCTCGTCGACGCATGCGCCGCCGCGCTGGAAGGCGGCGCGGCGCTGCTGCAGTACCGCGACAAGACCCGCGACGTCGGGCGCCGGCTGCACGAAGCGCGGGCGTTGCAGGCGCTGTGCGTGCGCCACGGCGTGCCGCTGCTCGTCAACGACGACATCGAACTCGCCCGGCGCGTCGGCGCGGCCGGGGTGCACCTCGGCGAACACGACGCGAGCCCGGCCCAGGCGCGCGCCCGGCTCGGCGAGGACGCGTTGATCGGCGTGTCCTGCTACGACTCGCTCGAACGTGCGCGCGCGTTCGCGGCCGATCCCGCGCGCGTCGACTACCTCGCGTTCGGCGCATTCTTCGCTTCGCCAACCAAGCCGGCCGCTCGGCGCGCGACACCCGCGCTGCTGCAGGAGGCGGGCGCATTCGGCCTGCCGCTGGTCGCGATCGGCGGCATCGACGCCGGCAATGCCGGCGTGCTCGTGGACGCCGGCGCCGACGCCCTCGCCGTGGTCTCCGCGCTGTTCGGCGCGCGCGACGTGCGCGCGGCGGCGCGGCAGATCGCCTCGCTGTTCGAGCCGGGCGGTTCGTAACACAATAGGCGTTTCGACGTCCCGGCCAACCGGGATCCAGGGCGTTCGCGCGCCACCGCGGAAGTTGCGACGCGCGCCTGCGCCACCGCCAACGGACCTGCCGATGACCAGCAACCACGAACTCTTCCAGCGCGCGCTCGCGCGCATACCCGGCGGCGTCAACTCGCCGGTGCGCGCATTCAAGTCGGTCGGCGGCGAGCCGTTCTTCACCGCGCGCGCGGACGGCGCCTACCTGTGGGACGTCGAAGGCACGCGCTACATCGACTACGTCGGATCGTGGGGCCCGATGGTCGTCGGCCACAACCATCCGCACGTGCGCGACGCGGTCGCGCGCGCGATCCAGGACGGCCTGTCGTTCGGCACGCCCTGCCCGGCCGAGGTCACGATGGCCGAAACGATCTGCGCGCTGGTGCCCTCGATCGAGGTCGTGCGCATGGTCAACTCGGGCACCGAGGCGACGATGTCGGCGATCCGGCTCGCGCGCGGCGCGACCGGTCGCTCGCGCATCGTCAAGTTCGAGGGCTGCTACCACGGCCACGCCGACGCGTTCCTGGTCAAGGCAGGCTCGGGCGCGCTCACATTCGGCACGCCGACCTCGCCCGGCGTTCCGAAGGCGCTCGCCGACCTCACGCTGACCCTGCCCTACAACGACCTCGACGCGGCGGAGCGACTGTTCGACGAGGTCGGTGGCGAGATCGCCGCGCTGATCATCGAGCCGGTCGCGGGCAACATGAACTGCATCCTGCCGCGCGAGGGCTACCTCGAGGGCCTGCGCGCCCTCTGCACGAAGCACGGAGCGCTGCTGATCTTCGACGAGGTGATGACGGGTTTTCGCGTCGCGCTCGGCGGTGCGCAAGAGCTTTTCGGCATCACGCCCGACCTCACGACGTTCGGCAAGATCATCGGTGGCGGCATGCCGGTCGGCGCCTATGGCGGCCGGCGCGACCTGATGCAGCAGGTCGCGCCGGCGGGTCCCGTCTACCAGGCCGGCACCTTGTCGGGCAATCCCGTCGCGATGGCCGCGGGCCTGGCGATGCTCGAATTGATCGGGACGCCGGACTTCCACGCCGAACTCGACCGGCGCACGCGCCTCCTGACCGACACCCTGATCGCGGCCGCGGCAGAAGCCGGCGTGCCGTTCCAGGTCAACCGCGTCTGCGGCATGTTCGGCCTGTTCTTCAGCTCGCAACGGGTCGAAACGTTCGCACAGGCCACCGCCTGCGACACCGCGATGTTCAACCGCTTCTTCCATTCGATGCTGCGCCAGGGCGTCTACCTCGCCCCGTCCGCGTTCGAGGCCGGCTTCGTGTCGATCGCGCACACCGAGCAGGTGATCGCCGATACGCTCGCCGCGGCCCGAATCGCATTCGTCGAAGCCGCGTCACCCTGAGCATCGCACCTGCGGCGCGCGCGGCTTCGATCCTGCGTTCAGGGGCGCGCGACGGGCGACCCGGTGCACCCCCTGGAAGGCCCGCTGCGTGGCACCCCGGCCTGCCGCTCAGGCGGGTGCCGAAGTGAAGTGCGCGCCGCTCACCAGACGCCGGTGTTGGGCATCGACTTCCAGGGCTCGGCCGGCGGCAACGGCTCGCCCTTCTGCAGCAGTTCGATCGACACCCGGTCGGGCGAGCGCACGAAGGCCAGGTGGCCGTCGCGCGGCGGACGGTTGATCGTCACGCCCATCGACGCGAGATGCGTGCAGGCCGCGTAGAGGGCGTCGACGCGGAATGCGAGGTGCCCGAAGTTGCGCGCCGAGCCGTAGTCCTCGTCCGAACCCCAGTTGTGCGTGAGCTCGATTTCGGCGTCCGGGGATTCCGGCGCGGCGAGGAACACGAGCGTGAAGCGCCCTGCCTCATTGTCGATCCTCCGCACCTCGCGCAAGCCGAGGCCCTGGCAGAAGAACGCAAGCGATGCATCGAGGTCGCGCACGCGGATCATCGTGTGGAGGTATTTCATCTGATGGCCGGGATTCGGGATGGGAATTCGTGAACGGGGATTCGTGGTTCGTGATTCACGCGAGGTCGGTTCAACCACGCAGGAAGCGCGGCAGGTAGTGTTGCAGTTGCGCGAGCCGACGCAAGGGGTCGGTCATCTGCAGCAGGTACTGCTTCTCGGATTGTTCGAGCGGCAGCAATTCGGCGAGGCGGAATCCGACCCAGCTCGCATCATCCAGGCGGCTGCGCTCGGCCCGTGCATGCACGCCGCCGAGCTGCTCCAGCAGCCGTTCGAGGATCGTCGCGAGCAGGCCGTGTTCGGGCGGCACCGCAACCTCGGGCTCATGCGGCCACAGTCGCACTTCACCGTGCACGAGGCCATTGTCGCGCACGCGCGTCGTCGCGACCTGGAACCGCTCGCCACCGATCGCGCCGATGCCGAGCAGGCCGTCCGGCAGCGTGTAGAAATCGTCGATGCGCGCGACCGTGCCGATCGCGGCCGGCACCGCGGGTGCGCCGGCCTCGCGTCCTTCAAGGATCAGGCACACGCCGAATCCGGAACCCGTGCGCGAGCAATCCCGCACGAGATCGAGGTAGCGCGGCTCGAAGATGCGCAGGCTCAGCGGGCCGCCCGGGAACAGCACGGCATCGAGAGGGAACAGCGGCAGGTCCGTCAGCATCGCGTCCAGTCTAGGCGCTGGACGCGTCGCGAGGGAACCGCCGCGGAACCTCCGCGGTCACGCAGCATCATCAGTCGCTCGACATGCCCAGCGCGCGCACTTCGAGCGCGACCTCGCCCCGCACGTGCAGCGAGACGCCGATGCCATGTGCCGCGGCCTTCGCCTGCGGTATTCCGATCACATGATGCACGGGCGCGTCGGCGAGCGGCAGCACGCCGGTGGCAACGACATCGAGCGTACGACCCTGCGCATCGAGCGAGGCGACTTCCCAACGTGCGTTGCCCGCCGTGCCTCCAAGTCGATAGTCGATCCACAGCCGCGCGACCGATTCGCGCGGTTCGACTGCACCGAGCAGCACCGGCAGCGGGCGCGCGAACGTGCCTTCCACCATCAGCGCGTCGCCCTGGATTCGTGCAGGCGGCTTTGCCCAGAGCGCGCCCGGCAGTGCCATGCGCCCGTGGCGCTGCAGCGTGTCCTGCGGCAACCAGTCGTTCGCGCGGTACAGCGCAGCGAGCACGCCGTCATCGGCATCGTACGCGCGTACCCACGACAACGGGCACTGCACGCGTGCGCGCGGCGGGCCGAATGCCGCGTCGAGCTTAGCCGGGTCGAACTGGTACTCGTCGATGAAGTCGAGCACCGGAATCTCTGCGGCATTGCGCGCGCGCGCTCCGATCCAGTCGATGTTCTTGTTGATCGGCACCGAGACGAGGTCCGCCGACACCGAGAATACCGGCGCGCCGGAAGCCAGCATCGCGGTCAGCGCATTCGCATGCCAGTAGCGCGAGAGACCATTGTGCAGCCCGTGTTCGGCATGCAGCCGGTCGATGCACTCGGCCTGCCCGCGCCACTCGGTGCGCAATGCACGCTCGCTGGTGTCCAGCCGCAGCGCTGCGAGCGCCGCTACGAGCGCGAGCACCGCGTACGCGGCCCATGCCGCGCGCGCGCCGGCGCGACGCGCGAAGGGTTCGGCCAGCCACCACGCGAACGGCAACAAGGGCAGCAGCAAGGTTTGCGCATACCGGAAGCTGTCGAGTCCCGTGTGCCGCCCGAGTGCGATGCTCGCCGCGAGCGGCAGCAGCACCGCGCCCGCGATGAACACGGCCGCCGCCGCGCACGCGACGTCGGTCGAATCGCGGTCGGTTCCCGCGCGGTGGACCCGCCATGCGCGCACGAGCGCGGCGCCGAGCGCGCACAGCGCGGCCACCATGATCGCGCTGGCCAGCGCATGCGAGCCGAACAACGTCGCGAAGTCGGACGCCATCTGCGCGGCCGATTCCGGCGCGGACTTGACCGGTCCATAACGCGAGACGACGTCGGACTTGCCCGCGAACCAGCGCCAGGCCTCGGAGCCCGCGAGCACGCCGATCGCGATCAACGCGGTGCGCGCCCGCACGCGGCGGTCGAGGATCGGCAGCGCCGCCAGGCCGATCATCGGCAGCAGCGCGCTGATTGCGTACAGGCGGTCGGACACCACCATCGCGAGCGCGAGCGCGATCAGCAGCACGGCCGCGCCGCGGTCACGCGGGGCGCGCTGCATGCGCAGCACGAGGCCGAGGCTCGCGAGCGTCGCGAGCAGCGCGGCCGCATGCGTGGACGGCACGAACAGGTACTGCGCGAGCCGGTCCAGCCA
>DAIOWG010000216.1:0-4250 GCA_036758645.1 Dokdonella sp.
GCCGCGCGACAAGCCGCGCTACCTGATGGGCGTGGGTCGCCCGCAGGACATCGTCGAGGCGGTACGCCGCGGCGTCGACATGTTCGATTGCGTCATGCCCACGCGCAACGCGCGCAACGCGCACCTGTTCACGCGACACGGGGTGCTGCGCATTCGCAATGCAAAGTTCGAGCGCGACACGCGCCCGCTCGACGAGACCTGCGCCTGCCATACCTGCCGCTCGGGCTTCAGCCGCGCCTATCTGCGCCACCTCGACCGCTGCGGCGAGATGCTCGGTCCGATGCTCGCGACGATCCACAACCTGCATTACTACCAGGAACTCATGGCCGGGCTGCGCGCGGCGATCGCGGAGCGGCGGCTGGAGGCGTTCGTGGCCGGGTTCTATGCTGACTTGAGGGCTGAGGGCTGAGGGCTGAGGAGCGAGGGCTGAGGGGCGAAGGGCGAAGGGCGAAGGGCGAAGGGCGAAGGGCGAAGGGCGAGGTCGTCCCGTCACCGGCGATGCGGGCCGAGCGAGGATGGCTGCTGAGCATGATCAATCCGCAGGCAGCCGCCTGGGGCGGAAGCGTCGAAGGTGGATTCAGCGACGGGGACGACGGCTGCAAGAATACGCAGGAGCGTGGAACCCGACTTCCAGCCCTCGGCCCTCAGCCCTCAGCCCTTCGTCCGGCGGGGCCCCGGGTCCCGTGCGCCGTACGGATCGGCATGCCATAATCCGCGACCTTTTCGATGGTTGCCGCGTCTGCGCGCGCAGCCGTATCCGCCGGAGTGCACATGGATTTCCTGATCTCGAATGCGTATGCGCAGGCCGCGGCCCCGGCCGCCGCGCCGAACCCGCTGATGTCGTTCCTGCCGCTGATCATCCTGTTCGGCATCTTCTACTTCATGCTGATCAGGCCGCAGATGAAGCGCGCCAAGGAACAGCGCGCGATGGTCGCGGCGCTGAGCAAGGGCGATGAAGTCCTCACGAACGGCGGCCTGCTCGGCCGCATCGACAGCATCGCCGAACAGTTCGTGACGCTCGAACTCGCGCCCGGCGTGATCGTGAAGTTGCGCAAGGACGCGGTTTCGGCCGTGCTGCCGAAAGGCACGCTGAAGAGCGCCTGATCCCCCGCCGCCGGACCCGCGAACCCGCCGCCCGTGTCGGCGGGTTGGTCGTCGTGATGCATTGGACCCGAAGATGAACGAATTCCCCCGCTGGAAGTACGTGCTGGTCGTCGTCGTGCTGTTGCTCGGCGTGCTGTACGGCGTGCCGAACCTGTTCGTGCAGCAGCCCGCCGTGCAGATCAACGCCAATCGCGGCGCCACCGTCGACGAGGCGCTGAAGGAACGCGTGCAGGGGGTGCTCGAGAAGGAAAAGATCACCTTCGACCGCATCGAGACCGGTGATGGCCACATGCTGGTCCGCCTGCCGATCGGCGAAACCGAAGAACAGGCGAAGGCGCAGGAAAAGCTGCGCACCGAACTCGGAGACCAGTACGTCGTCGCGCTCAACCTCGCATCGACGGTACCCGAGTGGATGCGCGCGATCGGCGCGCGCGAAATGCCCAAGGGCCTGGACCTGCAGGGCGGCGTGCACTTCCTGATGGAAGTCGATTCCAAGGACGTGATCGAGAAGCAGCTGCAGCGCTTCTCCGACGACATCCGCTCTGCGCTGCGCGATCGCGACATCCGCTACCAGTCGGTCGGCCGCGGGCCGCAAGGCCTGGTCGTGACCTTGCGCAGCGACCAGGACCGCGATGCGGCACTCACCGCGATCACCGCGGCGGTGCCCGACGTCGAGGTCAGCCGCGGCGCGCAGGTAGGCGACGCATGGACCCTCAACGCGAACGTGCGGCCGGAGAAGATCCGCGAGATCGCGCAGAACACGATCCGCCAGAACGTCGCGACGCTGAGCAACCGCATCAATGCGCTCGGCGTGGCCGAACCGCTGATCCAGCAGCAGGGCGAGAACCGCATCGCGGTCGAGCTGCCGGGCGTGCAGGACACCGCGGAGGCGAAGAAGACGCTCGGCGCGCAGGCGACGCTCGAATACCGCGCGGTCGACGAGAACGCCGACGCGTTCGCGGCGATGCGCAACGGCCAGGTGCCGCCCGACGACAAGCTGTATTACCGCCGCGACCGCGGGCCGGACGGCAAGCAGATCCCGATCCTGCTGAAGAAGAAGATCATCGTCAGCGGCGACGAGATGGTCGACGCGACCAGCGCGCCCGACCCGCAGTCCGGCACGCCCTCGGTGTCGGTCGTGCTGAACTCGGCCGGCGGCCGCAAGATGCTCGACTTCACCACCAAGAACGTCGGCAAGCCGATGGCGGTCGTCTACATCGAGCGCACGCCGGAAGTGCGCGTCGTGGACGGCAAGGAAGTGCGCAGCACGAAGGTCACCGAGGAAGTCATCAGCGTCGCGAACATCCGCGGCGTGTTCTCCAACCGCTTCCAGACCACCGGACTCGGCAGCAACGATGAAGCCGCCGAACTCGCATTGCTGCTGCGCTCCGGTTCGCTGGCCGCGCCGATCGACATCGTCGAGGAACGCGTGATCGGCCCGAGCCTCGGCAAGGACAACATCCAGAAAGGCATCATGGCGGTGCTGCTCGGCCTCGGCGCCGTGCTCGTGTTCATGGCGTTCTACTACTGGCTGTTCGGCTTGATCGCCGACCTCGCGCTGGTGTTCAACCTCGTCTTGCTGCTGGCGGTGATGAGCGCGGTCGGCGTGACGCTGACGATGCCGGGCATCGCGGGCATCGTGCTCACGCTCGGCATGGCGATCGACGCGAACGTGCTGATCTGCGAACGCGTGCGCGAGGAATTGCGCAACGGCTCCAGCCCGCTCGCCGCGATCCGCGCGGGCTACGACAAGGCCTGGGCCACCATCCTGGATGCCAACGTGACCCACCTGATCTCGGCGCTCGCGCTGATGACGCTGGGCTCGGGCGCGATCCGCGGATTCGGTGTCACGCTGTTCATCGGCATCCTGACCTCGATGTTCACCTCGGTCACGGTCAGCCACGCGATCACCAACCTCGTGCACGGCCGCCGCAAGAAGCTCAAGGGGCTGTCGATCGGCAGCGGTTACACGCGCGCCGCGGCCGCCTGACAGGAACGGACATGGAACTCTTCAATCCGAACAGCAACATCGACTTCCTCGCCAAGCGCAAGATCAGCCTCGCGATTTCGATCATCCTGATCCTGGTGTCGCTCGGCCTGCTCGCCACGCGCGGGCTCAACTACGCACTCGACTTCACCGGCGGCGTGCTGGTGGAGGTCCATTACGAGGAACCCGCCGAGATCGACCAGGTACGCAGCGCGCTCGACACGGGCGGCTTCCACGGCGCCCAGGTGCAGAGCCTCGGCGGCACGCGCGACGTCTCGATCCGCCTGCAGCCGCGCGAAGACCAGAAGGACGCCGAGCGCGTCGGGCGCGACGTGCTCGCGGCGTTGCAGACGCAGCGCCAGGACGTGTCGCTCGCGCGGCATCCCGATTTCGTCGGGCCACAAGTCGGCGAGGAACTGCGTTCCGACGGTTTCGTCGCCGCGGTGTTCGTGATGATCGGCATCATGATCTACATCGGCATCCGATTCGAGAAGCGCTTCGCGGTCGCCGCTATCGCGAGCGAATTCCACGACGCGATCCTGACGCTCGGTTTCTTCTCGGCCACGCAGATCGACTTCGACCTGACCGTGCTCGCCTCGCTGCTCGCGGTACTCGGCTACTCGATCAACGACAAGGTGGTCGTGTTCGACCGCGTGCGCGAGCTGTTCCGCATCACGCGCAAGGCCGAGCCGTACGCGATCCTCAACAAGGCGGTCAACCAGACGCTTTCGCGCACGATCATGACCTCGTTGACGACCGCCCTCGCGATGGGCGCGCTGTACTTCTGGGGCGGCCCGGCCGTGCACGGCTTCGCGCTGACGATGCTGATCGGCATCGTGATCGGCACGCTGTCGTCGATCTTCTTCGCCAACCCGATCCTTTACTGGCTCGGCGTCTCGAAGACCGACCTGATGCCCGTCACGAAGGAAGACCCCGAACTCGCGCGCCGGCCGTAAACCGCAGGGTGGGTCGCAGCGCCGCAGGCGCGAGACCCACCGCGGATGCTTCGGGTTCGCGCGGGCGCTTGGAGATGACGATGGTGGAACTCGCCGCTGCGCGGCTGCGTTCCACCCTACGCGTCATCCGGAATCGAGCCGTTCACGTAGGGTGGGTCGCAGCGCCGCAGGCGCGAGACCCACCGCGGATGCTTCGGGTTCGC
>DAIOWG010000216.1:4350-5584 GCA_036758645.1 Dokdonella sp.
GCTTGGAGATGACGATGGTGGAACTCGCCGCTGCGCGGCTGCGTTCCACCCTACGGATCGGTCCGGGGTCGAGGTGGGAACGTCTCGCGGATCCAGAAGTCCGGGTCGCGCAGCTTCTCGCGCGCGGGCTTGCCCGGCAGCCTCGGCAGTTTCAGCGGCTTGTCGGGCGGCGCGCGTTCGGGCAGCTGCTTCAGCAGGTGGGCGACCAGGTTGAGGCGGCCGCGCTTCTGGTCGTTGAAGTCCACCACGAACCATGGCGCATGTTTCGCATGCGTCGCCTTCAGCATCGCATCGCGCGCCTTGCCGTAATCGACGTAGCGCTTGCGCGCCTCGAGGTCGACCGGCGAGATCTTGAAGCGCTTGAGCGGATCGGTCGCGCGTTCGGCGAAGCGCTGCTCCTGTTCATCCTGGTCGACTGCGAGCCAGTACTTCAGCAGGATCAGCCCGTCGGCTGTGATCAACCGCTCGAACAGCGGGCAATCGACGAGGAACTGCCGGTACTGCGCATCGGTGCAGAATCCCATCACGTGCTCGACGCCGGCGCGGTTGTACCAACTGCGGTCGAACAGCACGAGCTCGCCCGCAGCCGGGAGGTGCCGCGCGTAGCGCTGGAAGTACCATTGCGTCGCTTCGCGCTCGTTCGGCCTGGACAGCGCGACGGTGCGCACATGGCGTGGATTGAGCGGCTCTTCGATCGACTTGATCACGCCGCCCTTGCCGGCGGCGTCACGGCCTTCGAACACGACGACGACGCGCTTGCCTTGCGCGATGATCCACCGTTGCAGGTCGAGAAGATCGTCGTGCATGCGCTCGATCTGCTCCTTGTAGCCGGACTTCCTGGATTCATTCACGGCGGGATCTCCGTCGGGCCTGGTGGGGACGCGTCGCACGGCGCGATCGGGCCGATCGTTCACTCGCGCAGGCGCGGACGCAATCCCGCCAGGTTGCAGGGCTTGGTCGTCGCGTCGAGTTGCGCACGCAACAGCCGCTCCCAGGCGGTGCGGCAGGCCGAGGTGGAGCCGGGCAGGCAGAACACGAAGGTGGCGTTCGCGAGGCCGGCGAACGCACGCGACTGCAGCGTCGAAGTACCGATTTCCTCGAAGCTCAGAGTGCGGAACATCTCGCCGAAGCCCGGCATCTGCTTGTCGAGCAGGGGCAGGATCGCCTCGGGCGTCGAATCGCGGCCGGTGAAGCCGGTGCCGCCGGTCACGATCACGCCATCGACGGCTTCATC
>DAIOWG010000217.1:0-5527 GCA_036758645.1 Dokdonella sp.
CCACCCTACGTTGCGCGGGACACGTGACGCATGCGCAGTGTGGGTCGCAGCCGCGTAGGGTGGGTCGCAGCCGCGCAGCGGCGAGCCCCACCGGCGCGCGCATCACGACCACGCGCGTACGCTGCACCGCGCCGGTGGAACTCGCGCCTTCGGCGCTGCGTTCCACCCTACGCGTTGCGCGCCTCGCTCGGTGCGGTCGCGTGCGAACGTCGCCACGCGCGGCGGAGCTGGCGCGAGGACGCGAATCCGCTGCGTTCGGCCACGCGTTCCATGTCGAGCCGCGTGTGCGCGAGCAGCTCGTGCGCGAGCGCGACGCGCAGGCGATTGATGTAGTCGGTCAGGCTCATGCGCGCATGTTCGTTGAACAGGCGCGAGAGATGGCGCGGGCTCGAGCCCGCCGCGCGCGCGACGCCGGCGAGGGTCCACGCGTGGGCCGGATTCGCGGCGATCGCGTCCTGCGCGCGGTGCACCACCGGATGGAGATGGTTCCGACCTTCGAGCCACGGCGACAGCTGCGGATCGGCGCCGCTGCGGCGCAGGTACACGACCAGATGCCGCGCGATCGCGAGCGCGACCGCCGCGCCGCAGCGCTGCGCGACGAGGTGCAGCGTGAGGTCGATGCCGGCCGTGACGCCCGCGCTGCTCCAGCGCAGGCCGTCCTCGACATGGAGGCGATTCTCGAGCACGTTCGCGCGCGGCGCGACGGCAGCGAGTTCGGCGCAGCACGCGTGGTGCGTGGTGCAATCGTGGCCATCGAACAGGCCCGCGCGCGCCGCCGGCAGCGCGCCCGAGCAGATCGTCACGAGCAGGTGGCGCGGCCCGATCCGCGCGCGCAGCCAGTCGACGATCGCGGCCTCGTCGCGCGCATCCTGCGCGCTTGCGGCGTCCTCGCCGAAAGCGATCGGGTCGACGTCCCCGGTCAGCATCACGATCGCATCGTCCTCGAGCGACGCGGGCAAGGCGTCGAGGCCGGCGAGCGCGAGGCCGATCGAACTCGTGATCCTCGGCCGCGGCGCGGCGTAGCGCACGTCGAAGCGCAGCGCCTGCTGCTCGATGTTCGCGCGGCGCAGCACCTCGATCGGCCCCGCGATGTCGAGCAGCAACGCGCGCGGCGGCAGCACCACCCAGACGGGAATCCGGATCGGCGCCGCGCCGGTCATGCCGCGCGCGCGAGGGTCGCCGCGGCGAGCGCCTGCTCGACCGTCGCGATGCGCGCGAAGCGCCCCGCCAGCACGAGCTCGGTGCGCGCCTTGATCTCGCTCGCGTCCCAGCGCCGGCCGTGCGCGTCGGTCATCGCGAAGGTCAGCGTCGCCTCGGATACGTAGTCGACCTCGTAGCCGCTGTCGGACGCGTGCCGCGTGGTGGTTTCGCAGCACTGCTCGGTGCGGATGCCCGCGACGATCACGCGCCGGATCCCGTGCTCGGCGAGCCACACCGGCAGGGCCGAGCCGACCAGCGCGCTGTGGCGCTGCTTGTGGATCACGACGTCGGGCTCGATCCGGAGCGGTTCCATCGTGCGCACGTGCCCGCTCGCGAGCGAGAACGCGCCTTCGTCCTCGACGTGCAGGACTTGCACGACCGCGATCCCCGATGCGCGCGCACCGTCGATGAGCGCTTGCAGGCGGTCAATGAACGCCGCGACGTCGTCGGGCGACCAGTAGTCGCGGTGACGGAACGATTCCTGGGCGTCGATCACGAGCAGGGCAGTGGATGGCTGGGACATGGCGGCTCCTCGGGTGGATGGTAGCGCCATGCTCTGCCCCACGCGCGGCCCGCGAAAGGCCGGCGCCGGACCGGGATCGGACATCCGACGCCATGCGGTCCCGGTGCTCGGCCGTTCGACTCCGGCGTTCGGCCTGCGCTCAGGGCGAACGGCGGGTGGGGAGGCCAGCGCGCGCACGCCAACGAACCGTGACTTCCGTACTTTGCACAAGCCCCGCACGGCGCCTACGCTCGACACTTTCCCCGTCCATCCGAGGCGCGCCATGCCCAGCCCCGTTCGTCCCGTCCTGCTCGGAACCCTCGTCGCCGTGGCGGTCGCCGGCTGCGATCGCGCGACGCCGCCTGCCGCCACCGCCGAGGCGCCCGCGCCCGCGGTGGCACCGGCCGCGACGAGCGAGGCGACGGCTGCGGCCAGGCCCGCGCTCGGCAGCTTCGGCATCGACCTCGCCGGCATGCGGCGCGATGCGCGGCCAGGCGACGACTTCTACGAGTTCGCGAACGGCGCCTGGCTCGACCACACCGAGATCCCGCCCGATCGTTCGAGCTATGGCAGCTTCACCGTGATCGTCGAGCAGGCCGAGAAGGACACGCGCGCGATCATCGAAGGCGCAGCGAACGACACCGATGCGCAAGGCGACGCACGCCGCATCGGCGACTTCTACGCCGCGTTCATGGACGACGCCGCGATCGAGCAGCACGGCCTCGCGCCGCTGCAGCCCGAACTCGACGCGATCGCCGCGCTCGCCGACCGCGCCGCGCTCGCGCGTGCGCTCGGCGCGAACCTGCGCGCGGACGTCGACCTGCTCAACGCGACCGACTACTACACCGATCGCCTGTTCGGCCTGTGGGTCTCGCAGGACCTGCACCAGCCCGACCGCTACGCGCCGTACCTGGTGCAGGGCGGCCTCGGCCTGCCCGACCGCGACTTCTACCTCGAAGGAGGACGCTTCGCCGAACTGCGCCAGAAGTACGAGGCGTACGCGGCGCAGCTGTTCGGGCTCGCGGGCATCGCCGACGCGGATGCGAAGGCCGCGCGCGTGCTCGCGCTCGAAACCGCGATCGCACGCGCACATGCGACGCAGGAGCAGACCAACGACGTGCAGAAGGGCGCGAACGCGTGGAAGCGCGCCGATTTCGCGAGCAAGGCTCCCGGCCTCGACTGGGACGGGTTCTTCGACGCAGCCGGCCTCGCGGGCCAGCAGGATTTCATCGTCTGGCAGCCCGATGCGGTCAGCGGCCTCTCGGCGCTGGTGGCCTCCCAGCCGCTCGATGCGTGGAAGGACTGGCTCGCGTTCCATGCGCTCGATCGCGCGGCGCCGTACCTGCCCAAGGCCTGGGGCGACGCGCATTTCGCGTTCCACGGCAACGCGCTGTCGGGCACGCCGCAGCAGAAGGACCGCTGGAAGCGCGCGGTCGACGAGGTCAACGACGCGCTCGGCGAGGCGGTCGGCAAGCTCTACGTCGAGAAGCATTTCTCGCCGCAGACCAAGGCGCGCGCGGACGAAATGGTCAACAACCTCGTCGCCGCGTTCGACAAGCGCATCGATGCGGTCGACTGGATGAGCGCAGACACCAAGGCGCGCGCGAAGGCCAAGCTCGCGACGCTGCGCATCGGCATGGGCTATCCGGACCGGTGGCGCGACTATTCGGCGCTCGAAATCCGCCGCGACGATGCACTCGGCAACGCGCAGCGCGCCGGGCAGTTCGAGTACCGCCGCAACCTCGCCAAGCTCGGCCAGCCGGTCGACCACGGCGAATGGTTCCTGCTGCCGCAGACCGTCAATGCGCTCAACGTGCCGCTCGAGAACAGGCTGATCTTCCCGGCCGCGATCCTGCAGCCGCCGTTCTTCGATGCGGCCGCCGACGACGCGGTCAACTACGGCGCGATCGGCGGCGTGATCGGCCACGAGATCACGCACAGCTTCGACAACAGCGGCGCCCTGTTCGATGAAACCGGGCGCCTCGCGAACTGGTGGACCAAGGACGATCTCGCGCGCTTCGAAGCCGCGGGTGCCGCGCTCGCGGCGCAGTACGACCAGTACAAGCCATTCCCGGACCTGGCGGTCAACGGCAAGCTGACCCTCGGCGAGAACATCGCCGACGTCGCGGGCCTCGCGACCGCGTGGGACGGCTACGCGCTGTCGCGCGCGGGCAAGCCCGACGAATCGCTCGAGGGTTTCACGCCGGCGCAGCGCTTCTTCCTCGGCTGGGCGCAGGCCTGGCGCAGCAAGGCACGCGAGCCGGCGCTGCGCAACAGCATCCTGACCAACGTGCATGCGCCCGGGCGTTATCGCGCGCTCACCGTGCGCAACCTCGACGGCTGGTATCCCGCGTTCGACGTGCAGCCCGGCCAGGCGCTGTACCTCGCGCCCGAACAGCGCGTGAAGGTCTGGTAGCGGCAACGGCATCCCGCGCCAGCACCTGCGACACGGAGCACACGGAGCACACCGAGCACACCGAGCACACGGAGATCATTCAACGAGCGGCCTCTTGATGCTCGTCCTGCGTGTGCTCTGCATGCTCGGTGCTCCCGCGCTTCGATCCTTCGCCCGTGTCACTCCCGTTCGAACCGCGCGAGTTCGTCGAGGGCGGCGCTTGCGCGGCGGATGCTGGTGCCCGCGGCGCCGTCGTCCAGCCTGCGCCCCAGCGCGGCGCGCCGCGGGCTGTGCACCCAGCGATGGAACAGCCAGGTGCCTGCGAGGCCGACGCAGCCGACCGCGAGCAGGATCGGCACCAGTCGCGGCGCACGCACGAGCACCGCGCCATCGCTGAGCACGACGAGCAGCGGCGCGCACAGGAACCACCACGGCAGGCCCGCGATCCATCCGCCGAGGAGGTACGCGCGGCGCAGCTTCAGCAGGTGCTGCTGGATCGCGACCACCGGCGACGCGTAGTCGATGCGCGCAACATGCCCTTGCACGACGCCGCCGGCGACGATCAGGCCGATGCAGTAGGCATGCAGCACCAGCGCCGACAGCAGCACCGGCAGGTTCGTCGCGTGGTCGGGCCAGTACGAGCCCAGTGCGAATGCGCCGGCGCCGCCGACGAGCATCTGCGCGGCCTGTCCCCATACGAGCGGGCGCAGCCCGCGTCGCGCACGGTCCATGCGCGCGTCGCGCAGCAGCTGCAGGTTCAATGCGTCCTGTTGCTCGAGGCGGCGGTCGAGGGCCTTCCACGCGAGCTTGAGATCGTCGAGTTCCATGCGGGTATCCACCTTAGTGTCCGAACTGGTCGCGGATGCGTTGCTTGAGACGACCGATGCGGGTCGCCACGTTGCTTTCGCCGATGCCGAGCACCTCGGCGATTTCGCGCTGGCTGCGCTCGTCGAGGTAAAGCAGGAGCAGGGCGCGATCGAGCGCGGCGAGCCCGTCGATCGCGCGGTGCAGCGCGCGCAGTCCGTCGTCCCGTTCGCGCTCGGCGTCGAGGCCATGCGCGGGCTCGGCGAGCTGCTCGTCGAGCGGCAGCGGCCGCTCGCGCGCGGCGCCGGATCGCGCATGCGAGATCGCGCAGTTCAGCGCGACGCGGTACATCCAGGTCGAGAATGGGCGCGCCTCGTCCCACTTCGGGAACGCCTTCCACAGCTGCGCGCAGATCTCCTGCGCGAGGTCGCGCCGGTCTTCCGTGTCGCGACAATAGGTGTGCGCGACCTTCAGCACGATGCCGCGATGCTGCTCCAGCAGCCCGGCGAACCGCGACTGGCGTTGGCCGAGCGTGGACGCGTACGTTGCCCTTTCCATTCCCCGCGTGTCCCCTGCTGCGTTCATGCCGGGTGATACGCGGCGACCAGCGGGATACCACACCCGCG
>DAIOWG010000218.1:0-5494 GCA_036758645.1 Dokdonella sp.
GCATGTTCTCGTAGGAGCGCACCCTGTGCGCGATCGCTGGTGCGCTTCCCGAAGCAGCGGGCGACGACGTAAAGTGCCGGGCATACCGCACGCCGAGGCACGCCATGCGCAGCATCCACGACTGGTTCGACGGCTATGGCGCCGACCACCAGCACCCGACCAATCGATTGATCCACTGGATCTGCGTGCCTGCCATCTTCTGGACCGTGATCGCCGCGTTGTGGGTGCTGCCGGTGTCGCCGCGGTTCGGGCGTCCCGGATTCTGGTGCGGGCTCGCGATGGTCGCGGCGTTCGCGTTCTACTGGCGCCTGTCGCGGCCGCTCGGCGCGGCGATGCTCGGCGTGTTCGTGTTGTTCGGTCTCGTGACCGAGGGCCTGTATCGCCTGCTCGGTCCGCAGTCGCTGCTCTGGCTCGCGATCGCAGTGTTCGTCGTCGCGTGGATCGGGCAGTTCCTCGGTCATCGCCTCGAGGGACGCAGGCCCTCGTTCCTGGTCGATCTCGCCTATCTGCTGATTGGTCCGGCCTGGCTCGTCGCCAAGCTCATGCGGCGCATCGGCATCGCGTACTGACCCTCGGGTCGCGCAACAGAAAAGGGCGCGTCATTCGACGCGCCCTTTTTCGTTTGTGCCGCGAAACGCAGGTTTACTCGACCGGCTGCAGCACCGACGGATTCAGCACCTGCAGCACTTCGCCGTAGCTCGCGATCATGCTGGCCATTTCGCCCTGCATCTCGACCGTCGCGGCCGGGGAAGCGGTCGGATCGAGCAGCGAGCCGTGGTTGCCGACGATGAAGCGCGTCGCCGCGCGGATGCCGTCGATCGACACGCTCGACGCGTCGGCCGCGCGCAGGCCGAGCGCCGCGATCAGCGGCTCGGTACCCGAGGTCGGGGCGCCCGGCACGCGGTTCGGGATCACCTGGTCGGGCGGCACGTCGCCGCCACCGACGACTTCCTGCACGAGCAGCCGCTTCTTGTAGTCCAGTTCCGGGTGCTCGACGCGCTGGTCGAGGTAGGTGCCGTTGCCCGCGAAGTTGATCGGGTCGCCCGAATCGATCACGGTCTGCGCGGCTGCCATGAAGGTGTCGTAGGTCGGCGTCCCTGCGATCACACCTGACTGCTCCAGTCCGAGACGGATGCGCGGACCGAACGTCGCCGAACCGTCGAGCAGGCGCGCGATGCCGCCGCCCGGCACGCTGAGGACGCCGACGTAGACGTTCGGGTCGGTCGCGAGGAAGGTGGTGCCGACGATGCTGCCGAGCGACTGGCCGACGAAATGCACGGTGCCGCCGTCGATGCCGGCGAACGTCGATGCCGCGCGCCGCAGGCTCATGAGGTCGGCGGCGCCCTGGCGCAGGTTGTCGCGCGAGGTCAGCAGGCTCGACAGATTGATGAAGTAGCTGCCCGAGGGCTCGATCTGGCCGTCACCGCCCGGGGAACCGACGTTGTTGTCCTGCAGGTCGAGGTCGAACGTGCGTTCCTGCGCGATCGCTGCAAACGGTGTGTTCTCGACCCAGAACGGGTTCGCCCTGTCAGTGATGCCGTGCAGCGGCAGATCGATCGCGACCACCGCGAAGCCCTGCGCCGCGAGCGTCGCCGCGACCGCGAACGCGTCGGTACGGTTGCGCGTGATGCCGTGCTGGTAGATCACGAGCGGCCAGCCCGATGCCGGACGCTCGCGGCCCGACGACGCATTCGGCACCGTCATCACGAGCGGCACGTTCTGCACCGACTTCACGCGCGGAACCGGGTTGCACGCAGTCAGGTTGGTCGAATCCGGATCGAGGCCGAAGGGTGCGCATTGCGGGATGTAGCCGCCTGCGGTGGCCTCCCAGCGGCCGGCCAGCGGCCCCATGATCTGTTCATCGCTCGGGGCATCGAGGAAATACGGCAACTCGATCGTTCCGATGTGGATGTCGGCGACGGGCGGCAGGCCGAGTCCGAGCGCAGCGAGCGTCATGCCGGTCGGCGCGACGCGCGTCTTCGGCGCGGGCGAAGCCGCGACGATCGCGGCCACCGCCTGCATCGTCGGCGTGATGCTCTGCGTGGTCGCGACCCAGCTCATGACGATCGACTCGGGGGCGACGCCGGCGGCGGCGGCCGCGGCGACCTGCGAGTTGGTCAGCTGGCGCAGCGGTTCGAGTGCGCAGGCGCGCGCGGCGTCGAGCGCCGGCACGGTCGACTGTCCGCCGACGCAGAGCGGCGTGGTCATTTGCGAGAGCAGGTAGGTCAGCGAGCCGCGCACGCTGCCGCCCGCGGCGTTCTTGATGCCGTTGGTCAGCACCGCCATGTACGAGGTGCGCTGCTTGAGCGCATGCGTCGGCACGATCGCGAGCGTGCGGCCGGTCGTATCCGAAGGTGCCAGCGCGACCACGAAGTCCTGCGGCGATTCGAGCTCGCGCGTGACGCCGGTGACGCCGCCGCCCGGGCCACTCAGCGTGACTTCGAACACGCGCACGCTCGAACCCCCGGCCAGCGTGTTCGCGTCGATCGGTGCGTTGAAGCCGGCCGACCAGGGCGCGGTGGTGCTGAAGCCGTCGAGCGCATTCATCGCGACCTTCGGATCGCTGAAGTCGCTCGCGTCCGAGACCGGGATGTTGAGCGTGAGGTCGGTGCTCCCGTTGAGCAGCAGGTTGTTCGGGAACGGAATGATGCCGTTGGCCGGATCGAAGTTCGCGACCGTGCGGAACTGCACCGGCGCGGTGTAATCGTAATCGGCGTGCGCCGCGAACGACGCGAATAGGGTCGCGACGACGGCCGCGGTCGTGATGAGTCGAACCTGCATGGACTTGCCCCTCTGGATGGCGTCCCGGAATGAATGGACCCTGCGTGCTGCCTCACGATCTTAGGTCGTTCAAACGATCGTTGGCAACGCTGCACTGCGGCGAAACTGTGGGAGGAAGCCCCGGCACGATCAACGGCAAGATCAAGAGCGGCCCCCATCTGCCGCTTCGCGGCATCTTCCCCCGCAAGCGGGGGAAGCAAAGGCCATCTGGAAGCTCCTTCCCCGGCAAGCGGGGGAAGCAAAGGCCGTCCTCGAACTCCCTTCCCCCGCTTGCGGGGGAAGGTGCCCCGCAGGGGCGGATGGGGGAGGCTGTTGATCTTCGCGCGCCGCACCATGCGGTGCCGGCGGCCGCGCGGCTCAATCCCTGTCGATATCGAGCAGCCGCAGCGGCTGCCCGTGCGCATCACGGAAGTCACGCTGCAGTCGGTGCAGCCGCTCGAGCTCCGGGCAGAGTGCCTCGATACGCGCGCGCAACGGCTGCATGCGTAGCTCCAGCCGCGGCTGCAGCTCATCCACCAGCCCGAACGCCTTCTCCTGCAGGTCGGCCGCACGCTCGAAGTCCCCCTCGAGCGTCGCCGCGAGCGCCTGCTGCCCCAGATCCGCGGCCGCCAGCGGCGCGACGTCGGCGACGATGTCGTCGAGCTCGCGTTCGAGCCTGTCGGCCTGCCACGCGTGCGTGCCGGTACTCGTCGCGATGCGCTGTTTCAGATCGGCCGCATGGCGATCGAGACGGCGTGCGATCTCCTCGCGCGTCGCCGCGCCGAGTCCGAGCGCCGCGGCTTCCGCACGCAGCGCGGATACCGCGAGGTCCACGCCGTCGGCCGCGATGCGCCGCGCGCGCGGCAACAGCGCGCGGACCGCCTGCTCGAACTCGACGAGGTGCACGCGCGTCGCGGCTTCGAGCGCGATCGCCTGGCCATCCACGCGCAATGAACGCTCGCCGATCTGCACCAGACGCGGCGCGGGATCCGCGCGGTCGAATCGAAGCGCGCGCGTGCCGACGTCGATGTCGTAGCTGCTGCTGGCACCGCAGGTGTCGGCCAGCTCGGCGACTTCGGCGCGTGCGATCGACGCGCAGGCAGCCAGTGCGATCACGATCGCGAGTCTCGGCATCGTGTTCCTCCGTTGGCAGTGCGTTCGCGCGAGCATCGCCGATCGCGGCTGAACCCCGACACGCGCGCGTTCAGCGTGGCGCGCGCGCGGCCAGCCCCCAAGTCGCCGGATCCGGACGGAACGGGCGCGGATTCCAGCCGAACTGCTCGCGTGCGGGTGCATCGTCCGCGACGAGGTCCTCGCGCAGGCGCGCGATCGCGGCGGGCGTCGCCGCGATCCCGAGCGCGCGTGCTGAAGCGGCGAGCGCCTGCACCAGCGGCAGCGGCACGGGCAGAGGCACGCAGCGCACCGGCAGCGACAACCGCACGCGCTCGAGCATCGCGGCGAACGCGAGCCGCTCGCCGCCGCCGAGCGCGTACACGCGCGCACCCGTCCCGCCGTCGGCGAGCCAATGCGCGCAGGCCGCGGCGAGATCGTCGGCGTGCACCGGCTGGCGCAGCCCGTACGCGCCCGGCACGCGCGGAAACACGCGCCAGCGCGTCGCGTTGCGCGCGAGCGGCGTGAGGCTGCGATCGATGCCGGCGCCGTAGACCAGCGTCGGCCGCAGCACCGTGCAGGCGCAGCCGCGCGCTTGGGCCGCGGCGAACAGCCGCTGCTCGGCGTCGGCCAGCCGCGCGACGAGTGCACGCTCGCCCGCATCGGGAGATTCCCGCTTGCTGTCGATGCTCTGTGACCCGAACGCGACGACGCGCGCGTACCTGCCGACGGGCGCCTGCTCGAACCAGCGTGCGAACGCGTCGAGCGGTCCGCAACTCGCGATCGCATCGAACCCCGACGGTGCCGGCGCTGCGCGTTCGAGGTCGCCGACACGCCAGTCGATGCCGTCCTGCGCTGCCTGCGGGAAACGGCTCACGGCCGTCACCGACCAGCCTGTGCGAACCAGGCGCGGCAGCAGGAAGCGGCCGATCGCACCGCTCGCGCCGAACACCAGGACCGACTTCATCGCCTCAGCGCGGTTCGTCTTCACCTGCGACGACATCGACCGTATCGGGGAACACGGGCGCCGGCGTCAGAGTGGGCTCGGGCATCCGCAGCGCGCGCGCGTAGTCGGCCAGCACCTCGATCTCGCCGAGGCCGCCGTCGAGCGCGCCTTCGCCCGCGTGCAGCGGATTCTTCTGCAACGCCGCGCGCGCCTCGAACAGCTTGCGGCGCGCGCCCTCGACATGGCTGACGAGCTGGTCGAGCGTCGCCTTGTCGGCGCCGAAGATCATCTCGACCGGTTGCAGGCAGTATTGGACCGCGGCATCGAACTGGCGCACGCGCTGGCGATAGTCGGCCAATTGCGCGTTGACTTCCTCCAGATGCGCGCGCGCCGATCCGCGCGGCGCGTCGAGGCGGTCGGCCACCGCGACCATCGATTCGCGCGTCGCGGCCGCGCCGGCCTGGCTCGAGCGCAGCGAATCGAGTTCGTTCTCGATGTCGATCTTCGAGTACAGCAGGTCGTGCGCGCGTGCGCGTTCCTGCTGCAGCTGGCGCGCGAGCCGTGCCGCCGCGGCAATGGCGAGTACCGCTGCGAGCGCGAGCACCAGGCTGATCCAGATCATGACGCGCCTCCCCCGGGCCCCGCGACCCGCCGACGCCCCATTATGGCGGCAACAAA
>DAIOWG010000219.1:0-5493 GCA_036758645.1 Dokdonella sp.
CCGTTCTTCGCCTCGTTGACGATCGCCGCGCGCGTCGGCTTCTGCTGCAGGTCCTTGGTGAAGCCGCCGCCCTGTACCATGAAGTTGTCGATGACGCGATGGAACACGGTGCCGTCGTAGAAGCCGCTGTTGACGTAGGCGAGGAAATTGGCGGTCGACTTCGGGGCCTTGTCGGTGGCGAGCTCGATCGTGATGTCGCCCATGCTCGTCTTCAGAAGCACCTTCGGGGCGGCGGCGGGGGCCTCGGCGGCGGGCTCGGCCGCCTTCGCGGGCTTCTGCGCGGCCGGCGCGGTGGCTTGGGCAAGGGCGATCGCAGGCGTGAGCAGGACGGCGGCAAGCAGCAGGCGCTTGAACATCGGGTTCTCCGGCGGGGCAGGGAAACGTGAATGATAGGCGCTCGGCGTCGCCGCGCAACCGTCGCCTCAAGCGCGCGTGGGCACCGGTTCAGTCGCACGCACCTGCAGCTTGAGATCCAGGATCTTGACGTAGTCGCGTTCCTGCTCCAGATCGGCGCGCGTCAGCATGTGCTGGTCGAGCCAGTGTTGCGGGAGTTCGAGCCGCAGCAGCTTGTCGCTCGCGGTGAGCGAGAGCGGCGGCAGCGGTTCGGTCGAACGCGCCCGCTCGAGCAGCGCCGCGAGGCGCAACAACGCGGTGAGCTTGCGCGCGGATCCGCGCAGGCGCTCGGGCAGCGCATCGATCGTCGCGCGATCGGGTTTGCGCCGGTGCGAGCGGATGATCGCCGCGAGCGCCTGCTGGGCCTGGCGACCGAAACCTGCGAGATCCGAGTTCGCGACGATGTAGGCGCCATGCACGTGGTGCAGGCTGTGCGCAATCGCAAGGCCAATCTCGTGGATATCGGCGGCCCATCCGAGCATGTCGCGTTCGGTCGCGCCGAGCTGCCAGTCTTCGGCGACCTGGTCGAACAGTGCGAGCGCCGCGTGGCGCACGCGCGAGGCCTGCGCCCGGTCGACCGCATAACGCGTGGCGAGTGCAGCGATGCTGCCCGCGCGCGGATCGCCGTGCATCGCCGGACCGACGAGGTCGTACAGCAGTCCTTCGCGCATGCCCGTCTCGCACACGCCCATGTGCGCCAGCCCGAACGTCGAGAACACCGCTTCGAGGATCGCGACGCCCCCGGCGATGATCGGCACGCGATCGTCGCCGAGGCCTGCCAGACGCAGTTCGTCGACGTGGCCCGCGGCGAGGATCGCGTCGCGCAGGCGCTGCAGCGACTGCGCGCTGATGCCGTGTTCGCTCCAGCCGTTGGCCTGCACGATCGCGCCGATCGCTTTCGCGGTGCCCGAGGAGCCGAACGCCTCGCCCCAGCCCTGCACGTGATAATCGGCGGCGAACTGCTGCATCTCGATCGCGATCTGTGTCTGCGCGTCGCGCCAGCGCGCCGCGGTGTAGCGGCCGTCTCCGAAGAAGCGCAGCGTCGTGGCCACGCAGCCCGCCTGCAGGCTCTCGGTGCGCAGCGCATCGAATCCCTGGCCGATGATGAACTCGGTGCTGCCGCCCCCGATGTCGACGACGAGGCGCCTGGCGCCCGATTCGGCGAGGTCATGCGCGACGCCGAGGTAGATCAGTCGCGCTTCCTCGCGCCCGCTGACCACTTCGATCGGGTGTCCGAGCGCGGTCTCGGCCAGCAGCAGGAACGCCTGCGGGTGGGCGAGCTGGCGCACCGCATTGGTCGCCACGGCATACACGCGTTCGGACGGGATCGAGCGCAGGCGCTGGCCGAAGCGCGCCAGGCAGGCGAGTGCATGCTGGCGCCGATCGGAGTCGAGCGTACCGTCCGGGCGCAGCCCGGCCGCCATGCGCACGCTGTCGCGCAGGCGGTCGATCTGGCGCAGGCCGCCGTGCTCGTAGCGGGCCACGATCAGGTGGAAGCTGTTGGAACCGATGTCGACCGCTGCGATGAGGTCGCCGTCGCGGATGCTCGTGGCCATGATCCCTGGTCACTCCGTGCGGGTGCGGCGGGGAGATTGTCGCACGCCGACGTGCCGACGCCGCTTGCGACGTGGCGCGGCTGGAGAGGTCACGGCGCGTACTTCGCGAGCAGCGCGCGCTGCGCCGAGTACAGCTCGGCGTCGCCGGCCTCGACGCGCGCGTAGCAGCCGTCCGGCTGCAGCAGCCACGCCTGCGTGTTGTCGGCGAGGTAGTTCGCGAGCGATTCGTCGAACACGCGCTCGGCCAGCTGCGGGTCGCGGATCGGGAAGCAGGTCTCGATCCGGCGCAACAGGTTGCGCTCCATCCAGTCCGCGCTCGAGCAGTAGATCTCGGGCGACTCGTCGTTCTGGAACCAGTACACGCGGCTGTGTTCGAGGAAGCGCCCGACGATCGAACGCACGCGGATGTTGTCGGAGACGCCGGCGATCCCGGGCCGCAGCGAACAGGCGCCGCGCACGATCAGGTCGACTTGCACGCCGGCCTGCGAAGCGCGGTAGAGCACGCGCACGACGGTTGCTTCGTTGAGCGCGTTCATCTTCGCGATGATCCGGGCCGGGCGACCGTCACGCGCATGCGCGATCTCGCGTTCGATCTTGGCCATCAGGCCGGCGTGCAGCGTGAACGGCGAATGCAGCAGGTACTTCAGGTTGATGATCGGACCGAGTCCGGACAGCTGCAGGAACAACAGGTGGGCGTCCTCGCCGATGTCCGGGTTCGCGGTCATGAGCCCGAAGTCGGTGTACAGGCGCGAGGTGACCTGGTGGTAGTTGCCGGTCGACAGGTGCGCGTAGCGGCGCAGGGTGCCGCCTTCACGGCGCACGATCAGCAGCATCTTCGCGTGCGTCTTGTAGCCGACCACGCCGTACACGACCTGCACGCCGACTTCCTGCAGGCGATTGGCCAGGCGCAGGTTGGCTTCCTCGTCGAAGCGCGCGCGCAGCTCGATCACGACCGTGACGTCCTTGCCGACGCGCGCCGCCTCGATCAGGTGGTCGACCAGCGGCGAGTCGCTGCCGACGCGGTACAGCGTCTGCTTGATCGCGAGCACGTCCGGATCGACGCTGGCCTCGCGCACCAGCTCGATCACCGCGCCGAACGATTCGAACGGATGGTGCAACAGGATGTCGCGCTCGCGGATCGCGGCGAACAGGCTGCGCTCGTCGGAGACGGCGGGCAACACGCGCGGCGAGAACGGCGGGAACTTGAGGTCGGGGCGATCGACCTGGTCGTAGATCGCGTTGATGCGGTTGACGTTGACCGGGCCTTCGCAGCGGTACACCTCCGATTCGGAGAGCTCGAAGTTCTGCATCAGCATGTCCGAGATCGCCTTCGGGCAGTTGTCGGCGACTTCGAGTCGCACCGCCCTCGCATAACCGCGGCCCTTGAGCTCGTCGCGCAGCGCGAGCGCGATGTTTTCGACTTCATCCTCGTCGACGAAGAGTTCGCTGTTGCGCGTCACGCGGAACTGGTAGGAGCCCTTGACCTGCATGCCAGGGAACAACTCGTCCATGAACTCGTGCAGCACGCTCGACAGGAACACGAAGTCGTACGGCGCGCCGGCGACCTCGGCCGGCATCCGGATGATGCGCGGCAGCGAGCGCGGCGCGCGCACCAGCGCCATGTGCCCCTCGCGTCCGAATGCGTCGCGGCCCTGCAGCACGACCGCGAGCGTCAGGCTCTTGTTGAGGATGCGCGGGAACGGATGGGCCGGGTCGAGCCCGAGCGGCGACAGCACCGGCAGGATCTCGTTGCGGAAATATCCCTGCAGCCAGCGGCGCTGCTTCACCGACCACGCATCGCGCCGCGAGAAGCGGATGCCTTCGCGTTCGAGATCGGGCTGCAACTGGTCGTTCCACGCATCGTACTGGGCCTTGACCAGCGTCAGCGCGCGTTCGCGGATGCGCGCGAGCGCTTCCGCCGGTGCCATCGCATCCGCGCCCACGATCGGCTCGGCGAGGTTGGCCTGTTCGCGCAGAGCGGCCACGCGCACCTCGAAGAACTCGTCGAGGTTGGTGCACGCGATGCAGAGGTAACGCATGCGCTCGAGCAGCGGCACGCGCACATCCTGCGCCTGTGCGAGCACGCGGAAGTTGAACTCGAGCTGCGCGAGTTCCCGGTTCAGGTAAAGCGCGGGATCGTGGAGGTCCTGCGGGAGATCGCGGTTCATGGGTGGATCCGGAGGTCGGTGCGGTTGCGTTCGTTGCTCATCGTGCGGGAAGGGCGCGGCACGACGCCATCATCGCGCGAGCAGCGCCCTTTGCGCCATGCGTTCGGACGCGCTCAGCGGAACGAAGCCTGCGCGGCGCGCGCCGGCCTGCGCCTCGTCCGAAAGCGCGTAGTCGAGGAAGGCCTCGGCGAGCTTCCCGGGGCGTCCGTCCGCATTCCGGTTGACGTAGACGTGGAGCCCGCGCGAGAGCGGGTAACGGCCGGAAGAAACCGCGGATTCGTCTGGCCGCAACGCGGGCGCCTGGTGGTCGGCCGCGATCGCGAGCACGCGCACGAGGCCATTCGGATAGGCGGCACCCGCGTAGCCGATCGCTTCCGGATTGCCGGCGACCGAGGCGACGACCGCGCCGTTCCCGGGCCACGCGATGACGGCAGGCTGGTAGGTTCCGCCGCACAACGCGAGTTCGCGGAACAGCGCATGCGTGCCCGAGCCGGTATCCCGACCGACGGCGAGGACCGGCAGCGCGGGCCGAGAATCCGCGGACAGTAGCGCGCCGTCGCCCCAGTGCCGCAGTGCCGACGCGGCGCCGCAGCGACGCTCGACCGTATAGATCGCGTCCAGCTCCCCCAGCGTCATCTGCGTGCGCGGATTGTCGGGGTGCACGAACACCGAGATCGCGTCATGCGCGACCAGCAAGCCGAGCGGCAGCGCACGACCGCGACGCTCGAACGCGCTGCGCTCGTTCGCATCCATTGCGCGGCTCATCGGCCCGAGGTCGGCCGCGCCCTCGAGCAAGGCCACCGGTGCGCTCGCCGAGCCGCTGGCCTGCACCTGCACGCGCACGCCCGGATGGCGGGTCTGGAACTCGATCGACCAGGCGGCGACCAGGGTGCTGGCGGTATCAGAGCCGACGCTCGTCAGCGTACCGGCCAGAGGCAGCTCGCGCGCAAGCGCAGGGCCGGCCATGCAGGCGCCTGCAAGGGCGAGCAGCCAACGTTGCGCGGATGCGTGCCTCATCGGCCGAAATCGCTGGACGGCGCGAGCAGGCGGCTCGCATCGAACACGCAACTGAATGTGCTGCCAGTGCCCGGCTCGCTCGCGATCTCGAGCCGTGCATCGTGCAACTGCAGGACATGCTTGACGATCGACAGGCCGAGTCCGGTACCGCCGGTTTCGCGCGAGCGGCTGGAGGAGACGCGATAGAAGCGTTCGGTCAGGCGCGGCAGATGCTGGGCGGGAATGCCCACTCCGGTGTCGGTCACGCTGAGGCGCGCGTGGCTTTGGCTGCTTTCCCAGCGAATCGTGATGCGTCCGCCTGCAGGCGTGTAGCGCACCGCGTTGCTGACGAGGTTCGAGAACGCGCTGTGCAGGTCCTT
>DAIOWG010000220.1:0-5460 GCA_036758645.1 Dokdonella sp.
AGATGGCCGGCACCAGTGCAGTATTCGACAATTTCGTGCTCGTCGATCTCGGCGGCGGCAACCCGTCATCGGCGGCGCCGCGTGCAGCCGGTGCCACGCCGGCAGCCTCCGCTACGGCAAGCGGGACGCGTGCGACGACGACTGCCAGCCGCGCGAGTGACGACGGCGCGCCCGCGCGCGTGCGTGCACTGCGCCAGGGACAGGCGCTGGTGGTGGTCGAGCACGACGGGTTCCGCGGCGAAGGCCTGATCGAGTTCAATGCCAAGGGTGAACTTCGCCTCGCGAACCAGTGGAACGAGGGCGGTCCGCAGGGCATGAACCTGTACTTCAACCACAGCGGCGACTCGTTCTACACGACGCTGCGCACCGGCAGCGAGCGCAGCAGCGCGATCGCGACCTGGAACGTCGAGATCGACGAAAGCAACGGCCGCGGCAGTTGCGCGCGCATGGATCTGTACGCGAACAAGCCGGGCACGCTCAGCGTCTGGAACGCGGACGGCAAGCGGGTCTGCGTCGGCGCCTGACGCCCCGTCCGCAGCGCCCTGCACCGCGTCGCGTACCCGCGGTGCAGGGCTGCTCGCGGCAGCGTCGCTGGATCGCGCCCGCGGATGTGCCGGGCCTTGCGGGTCCTTCCGTCGCGGCTTCTCCCCCGGGTGTCGCGCGCATGCGATGCTTGGCGATCCACACGCTCGAGCATCCGCATGTCCGCACCCCGCATTGCCCTCGTCACCGTAGCCGCCGCGCGCCCGCTCGACGAGGACCTCGCGCCGCTGGAACAGGCGCTGCACGAGGCTGGCGCCGAAGTCGCGATCGTCGACTGGGATGATGCGGGCTTCGACTGGAGCCTCGTCGATGCGGCGGTCGTGCGATCGACCTGGGACTACACCGACCGTCCGGCCGAGTTCCTCGCGTGGGCCGGGCGCGTCGCGCAGCGCACGCGGCTGCTCAATCCTCCCGGCGTGCTGCGCTGGAACACCGACAAGCACTATCTCGCCGAGCTCGAACGCGACGGCATCGAGATCGTGCCGAGCGTGTTCGTCGAACCGGGCCAGGATGCGCGCGCGGCTCTGGCGTCATTCGTCCACCGCATCGAGGAACCGTGGTTCGTGGTCAAGCCCTGCGTCGGCGCGGGCTCGCGGGATGCGCAGCGCCACGCGCGCGGCGCGACTTCGGCAGCGCAGGCCCATCTCCAACGCCTGCTCGCTGCCGGCCGCAGCGCGCTGTTGCAGCCCTACCTCGAGCGCGTGGATGAGCACGGCGAGACCGCACTGGTGTACTTCGACGGCGAATACAGCCATGCGATCCGCAAGGGTCCGCTGTTGCGCGCCGGCGAGGGCTCGACCCGGGCGCTGTTCGCGGCCGAGGACATTCGCGCGCGCGAGCCGGACGCGGCCGAGCGCGGACTCGCGCAGGCGGTGCTCGCCGCGCTGCCGTTCGCGCCGGTACCGGCCTATGCGCGCGTCGACCTGATCCAGGACGACGACGGACGACCGCGGCTGCTCGAACTCGAACTGGCCGAACCCTCGCTGTTCTTCGCGCACGCACCGGGCTCGGCCGCGCGTTTCGCCGAGGTGCTGCTCGCACGCGCGCAGCGCGCGCGCTGATCGCGCGCGTCGCCGCGGCTGGTCACGGGCTGACCAAACCGACGCGTCGACCGCGCGGCGCCGTCGCCTCCGGCGCTCCATCCCCGGGTTGTCCACAGGCCTGTCCACGTTGCCTGTGGACAACCCGCGGCACGGCGCCGCATGCGCGGTTGCGACGAGCGCAGGCAACTCGCCGCCACGCGCCTCGCCGGGGTTTCCGCTAAAATCGCCGTTCTTTGCGCCGGCCCGCCGGGTCGCGCGATCCGCAGCGAGGTTCGACACCCGATGAAGATCCTGGTCGGCTACAAGCGCGTCGTCGATTACAACGTGCGCATCCAGGTCAAGCCGGACGGTTCCGGCGTGGTCACCGACGGCGTCAAGCTGTCGGCCAATCCGTTCGACGACATTGCGCTCGAGGAGGCGTTGCGCCTGCGCGAGAAGGGCATCGCGGACGATGTCGTGGTCGTGACGATCGGACCTGCCGATGCGCAGGCGCACATCCGCAACGGCCTCGCGATGGGAGCGAACCGGGCGATCCACGTGGTCACCGCCGATGCGATCCAGCCGCTCACCGCGGCACGTGCGCTGCTGAAGATCGTCGAGAAGGAACAGCCCGGCATCGTGCTGCTCGGCAAGCAGGCCATCGACGACGACTGCAACCAGACCGGGCAGATGCTCGCTGCGCTGTGGGACCGCCCGCAGGCGACGTTCGCGTCGAAGGTCGAGGTGGACGGCAACGTCGCGAAGGTCACGCGCGAAGTCGACGCGGGGCTGGAGACGATCGAAGTGGACCTGCCCGCGGTGGTCACCACCGACCTGCGCCTCAACGAGCCGCGCTTCATCAAGCTGCCCGACATCATGAAGGCGAAGTCCAAGCCGATCGAGACGATCGACTTCGCGAGCCTCGGCGTCGAGTCGGGCGACCACCTGAAGACCACGCAGTACGCCGCGCCTGCGAAGCGCAGCAAGGGCGTGATGGTGAAGGACGTGGCGGAGCTGGTGTCGGCATTGAAGGCGAAGGGCCTGCTCTGATCCACCGCGGCCGCTTCGCGGCCACCGAATTCACGCCGCGGCAGCCTCGCGCCGGCCGCGCACACGACGAGAGACACGAGCCATGAGCAAGATCCTGATTGTCGCCGAACACCTCGATGGCGCACTCAATGCGAGCACCGCGCGCTGCGTGAATTGCGCGAAGGAACTGAAGGCCGACGCGATCGAGGTGCTGGTGCTGGCCGCCGATCCCGCCGCGGTCGCCGCTGATGCCGCGAAGATCGATGGCGTGACGAAGGTGCTCGCGGTCGCGCGCGCGGAGAACGCGAACCCGCTTGCCGCGATTCTCGCGCCGCAGGTCGCCGCGGCGGCGAAGGGCGGTTACACGCACGTGCTCGCGCCATCGACGACGTTCGGCAAGGACCTGATGCCGCGCGTTGCCGCGCTGCTCGGCGTCGCGCAGGTGTCCGACCTGTCGGCAGTCGAAGGCACCTACACGTTCAAGCGGCCGATCTACGCGGGCAACGCGATCGTCACGGTCGAGGCGCCCTCCGATGCGATCCTCGTCGCGACCGTGCGCACCGCGTCCTACGCGGCTGCGGCGAGCGGCGCGAACGCCGCGCCGGTCGAACCGCTTGCGCTCGACGTCGCGTTGCCGACGCATACGCGCTACGTCGGACTCGCGCAGGGCAAGAGCGATCGCCCCGACCTGCAGGCCGCGTCGCGCGTCGTCTCGGGCGGTCGAGCGCTGGGTTCTTCCGACGGCTTCTCGATCATCTACGCGCTGGCCGACAAGCTCGGTGCGGCGGTCGGCGCGTCGCGCGCGGCAGTCGACGCAGGCTATGTGCCGAGCGACCTGCAGGTCGGCCAGACCGGCAAGATCATCGCGCCCGAGCTGTACTTCGCGATCGGCATCAGCGGCGCGATCCAGCACCTGACCGGCATCAAGGATGCGGGCACGATCGTCGCGATCAACAAGGACCCGGACGCGCCGATCTTCGAGGTCGCGGACTTCGGCTTGGCGGGCGACCTGTTCAAGATCGTGCCGGAACTCACTGCAGCGCTGTAGGCTGGACGCGCGCAGCGCGGCCGGCGCTCTTGATCCGGCTGCGTGCAAACAGCGCCGGCCGACCTTCGGTCGTCCAGCCTACGAGGCGCGAATCAGATCCGACGCGTGCTCGGCGATCATCATCGTCGGTGCGTTGGTGTTGCCGCTGACGAGGTTCGGCATGATCGACGCGTCGACGACGCGCAGGCCATCGAGTCCGCGCACGCGCAGTTCGCTGTCGACGACCGCCATCGCGTCGTTGCCCATGCGGCAGGTGCCGACCGGGTGGTAGATCGTCTCGGCCTTGCGACGGATGAAAGCGGCGAGTCCCGCGTCGTCTTGCGTGCCGGCGCCGGGAAAGACTTCGTCGCCGCGATACGGCGCGAACGGCGCCTGCGCGAGAATGTCGCGCGCGACGCGCGCGCCTTCGATCATCAGGCGCAGGTCGTGGCCGTCGGCGTCGCCGAGGTAGTTCGGATGGATCGCGGGCGGTGCGGCGGGATCGGCCGAGCGCAGCCGGATCGCACCACGGCTGCGCGGTCGCAATGGGCACGCGTGCACGGTGTAGCCGCAACCGTCCAGGCGATTGCGGCCGTGGTCATCGAGCAGCGCCGGCACGAAGTGGAACTGCAGGTCGCTGCGCTCGTCCTCGGCCAGGCGCGAGCGCACGAAGCCACCGGCCTCGGCGATGTTCGAGCTGCCGATGCCGTCGCGACGCAGCAGGAACCGCAGCGCGACCGCGATGTCGCTGATGCGGTCGTAGGTGACTGGCCTGGTCGAACGCACCAGCGTGCAGATGTCGAGATGATCCTGCAGGTTCGCACCGACGCCCGGGAGGGCGTGGCGCAATGCGATGCCGTGCGCGCGCAAGTGATCGGCGGCGCCGACCCCCGACAGCATCAGCAGTTGCGGTGAATTGATCGCGCCCCCGGCGAGGATCGTGCAGCCGGCATCGACGCGCTCGAGGCGGCCATGGTGACGGAATTCGACGCCGACCGCGCGATGTCCGTCGAACAGAACGCGCGTCACGTGCGCGCGCGTGCGCAGTTCGAGATTCGGCCGCGCGAGCGCGGGCCGCAGGTAGGCGACCGCGGCCGAGCAGCGCGCGCCATTGCGCTGCGTCACCGCGTAATAGCCGAAGCCCTGCTGGCGTGCGCCGTTGAAATCGTCGTTGCGCGCATGCCCCGCGGCGGCCGCGGCGTCGACGAACGCCTGCGACAGCACGTTGTGGTGGCGCAGCGGCGCGACCGTCAGCGGGCCGTCGCCGCCGTGGAATGCGTCGGCACCGCGCGTGTTGCCTTCGCTGCGCTTGAACAGGTCGAGTACCGAGGCCCATGCCCAGCGCGGATCTCCGGTCGCCTGCGCCCACTCGTCGTAATCGCGCGCGACGCCGCGCGTGTAGCACATCGCGTTGATCGAGCTCGAGCCGCCGAGCACCTTGCCGCGTGGCCACCAGAGGCGACGTCCATCGAGGTTCGGTTCGGGCTCGGTCGTGTAGTTCCAGTTGACGCGCGTGTTGGCGGCGAGCTTCGCGAGCCCGGCCGGCATGTGGATGAATGGATGCCAGTCGCGACCGCCGGCCTCGAGCAGCAGCACGCGGTGGGCCGGGTTCTCGCTCAGGCGATGGGCCAGCACGCATCCGGCGGACCCTGCGCCGACGATCACGTAGTCGTACGTCATGGATCGAGCGTAGGCGCGAGGATTAGAGCCGTTACTCCAGCGGTTGCCGCAAGCCCCGCGCGACCGACACCTGGTATCGCGGGAGCCACCATCGACGATCCCGCAGGAGCCCACCCTGTGGGCGATCCGCGCAGGAAACCGGTTGCACGACGGCATTCC
>DAIOWG010000221.1:0-5454 GCA_036758645.1 Dokdonella sp.
GCACCGTCGGTCCCGACTACGTGCGGCCGGACACCGCGCCCCCGGAGCGCTTCGCCCACCTCATGGATGGAGCGGCCGCCGCCGAACCTCGTCGGGGCGACGACGCGTTCTGGCGCAGCTTCGGAGATCCATTGCTGGATCGCCTCGTGGCCGACGCCTTTGGAGCCAACCACGACCTGCGCATCGCGCTTGCGACCTGGGACCGTGCGAAGGCGCAACTGCGCGGCGCGCGGCTCGACGCCTTTCCGGTGGTGGGCGCGAGTGCCCAAGCCGCCGATACCCGCGCGAGCGCCGACCAGCAACCCGGCTCCGATCGCGACGCGCGCGATGGCGAGAGCTACAGCGTCGGCATCGACGCCAGCTGGGAACTGGACCTGTTCGGACGCATTCGCCGCAGCGTCGAAGCCGAGCACGCCGATGCCGGCGCGGCTGCGGCCGATCTTGCCTCCGCGCAGGTCGCGATCATCGGCGACCTCGCGCGCGCCTACTTCGATCTGCGCGGCCTGCAGGAACGCTTGCGCGTAGCGCGCGCGAACGCCGACAACCAGCGCGAGACGCTGCGCCTGGTCGATGCCCGCTTCGACGCGGGCAGTGCCAACGACTTCGACACGGCGCGCGCGCGCGCGCAGCTCGAGGCGACCCTCTCGACGATACCGGCGCTCGAGGCACAGGCCGCGTTCTCGATGCATCGCATCGGCGTGTTGAGCGGGCGCACGCCGGACGCGCTGCTGACCGAGCTGTCGCAACCGGTCGACCTGCCCGCCCTGCCGGCGCGGATCGATCCGGGCGCACCCGGCGACCTGCTGCGGCGCCGGCCGGACGTCGCCGCCGCCGAAGCCAGGCTGCATTCGGCCACCGCACGCATCGGCGTCGCGACGGCCGACCTGTTCCCGCGCTTCACGCTCGGCGGGCTGCTCGGCACCCGGGCGCTCGATGCCTCGGCGCTGTTCGAACGCGACAGCGAAACGCGCTTCGTCGCCCTCGGCATCGACTGGTCCTTCCTCGATGTCGGCCACGTGCGCGCGCGCATCGCCGGCAGCGAGGCGGACGCGGCGGCAGCGCTCGCGCGCTACGAGCAGGCCGTGTTGCTGGCGCTGGAGGACACCGAGAATGCCCTCGTGCGTTATGCACGCGCGCGCGCCGAAGACGCGCACCTCGAACGCGCCGCCGCGGACAGCGAACGCGCGGCGGAACTTGCACGCGTGCGCTTCGAGGCCGGTGCAACCGGCCTGTTCGAAGTGCTCGACGCCGAGCGGACGCGCCTGCAGGCGCAGGACGCCCATGCCGCGGCGCGCACGCGCAGTGCCACGGGTGCGGTCGCCCTCTATCGCGCACTCGCGGGCGGTTGGCCCGCGCCGCCGGCAACAGCAGCAGCCATCGCCGCCGGCGCGCCGTAGGCGTCCCCGATGCAGGAGCGGCGCGGCCGCGTCCGGCGGCAGCGCTCGACGCCGCGTTGCTGTGCGGCGGCGCAGCGCCTGCAGTGGACATGCGTCGTCGATTGGACGCGCCTTTCCAGGATGACCTGCAATTGTGTTGCATCCCGCGACGAAGCTACCCTTGCCGGGTGCGCACACTTCCCACATCGACTCACGGTTGGAGCCGCCTGTTGTTCGGGCTGCTGCTCGCGGTCGTGCTGCTGAAGCCGGTACTCGGCTTCGACTGCGTCTGTCCCGAGCACGGGCCTGGCGCCGCTTCCGCCGCGGTCGAAGCAGGCAGCGACGATTGTTGTCCGGGGCAGGAGTGCCATGACGGCTGCGCGCACGTGACCGCGGCCGTCTTTCTCGCGCGGTCGTTGCCGCTGCCGCACGCGCGGTCGTCGAGCCCGGTCGCGACGTCCTCCCCGTATCGGCCGCTACCGTTGCTTGGGGTGTTCCGCCCTCCGATCGCGGGCTGATCCATCGTGGCCGGCGCCATGCCGGCTGGGTCCCCGCCGTGATCGGAGAGTCTCCATGTGGTTGCGCCTGGCAGCATCGGCCGCGTTGGCGTCGGCATCATGCACGTGCGTGCATGCGCGGACGCCCGCGCCGTTCACCCTCGGCGAAGCGTTCGCACGCGTCGCCGAATCCCATCCCGAGCTGCGCCTGTTCGATGCGCGCGACGACACGCTGCGCGCGGAACGTGACGTGGCTGCATTGCGTCCGCCGCTGGTCGCCGGCGCATCGGTCGAGAACGCGCTTGGAAGCGGCGACGCACGTGGCCTGCGCAGCGCCGAGATCAGCCTGACGCTGGCGTCGGTACTCGAGCGCGGCGGCAAGCCGGAGGCGCGGCGCCTGCTCGCGCAGAGTCGCATCGATGCGCTGGGACTCGAGCGGGAAGCGAAGCGGCTCGACCTGCTCGCAGAAGTCGCCCGCCGCTACCTGACGGTCGTCGCGGCGCAGCGCGAGGGCGAGATCGCGACGCTCGATGCCGTGCAGCGTCGGCGCAGCGTCGAAGAGGCTGCAAATCGCCTGCGCGCTGGCGCCTCGCCCGAATCGGTCCTGTTGACTGCGCAGGTGGCGCTGGCGCGCGCCGAACTCGATGTCGCGCGTGCCGCGCAGCGTGCCGAGGTCGCGCGCCAGCACCTGGCCGCGCTGTGGGGCGAGCGCGCGCCCGCGTTTGCGAGCGCCGCGGGTGAACCCCTCGCACTTCCGCCGGTGCCCGCCTTCGCGCAACTGGCCGATTGGCTGCAACGCACGCCCGATATCGCACGGTTCGCGGACGAGCAACGCATCCGCGAAGCGCGCCTGCAGCTCGCGCGATCGACGGCGATGCCGGACCTCGACTGGCAGGTCGGCTTGCGCCGGCTCGAGGCCAGCGACGACTACGGCCTGATGGCCAGCGTGTCGATTCCGCTCGGCGCATCGCGGCGCGCCGAGCCCGCCATCCGCGTGGCGCAGACCGAACTGGTCGCGCTGGAGGTCGAACGCGAGGCAAAGGGCCTGGCGTTGTACTCGACCCTGGTCGAAGCCGACGGCCGCTACCGCGTCGCGCAACTGGAGGTGGCGCGCCTGCAGGAGGAGGTGTTGCCCAGGCTCGCCGCGGCTGAAACCGCTGCCGCGCGCGCATACCGTGCCGGCGCGACCAGCTATCTCGAGTGGGCGCAGCTGTTGTCGGAACACACGGCAACGCGCAGGCAGCAGCTCGGCGCCGCGCTGGACGCGCAGCGCGCCCTGATCGAGATCCAGCGACTCACCGGCCACGCGTTCGTCGCCGCCGGAGCCACGCAACCGGATGCAGGAACTTCGCCATGAAAGCACGTTCGATGTCGATCGCCCTCGCGCTGTGCGTGTCGCTGTGCGCCTGTGGCATGCAGTCCAGCGGCGACCACGACCATGCGCATGCCGGCGGGGATGGCCACGTGGGGGAGGCGGCGCGCAAGGGCGAGCACGGCGGCCGCTGGCTGGAGCAGCAAGGCCATGTGGTGGAACTGGCCATCGCCGAGGACGGGACACCGCCGAAATACCAGGCCTGGCTGTACCGAGACGGCAAGCCGCTCCCGCCTGCCGCGGGCACGGTCGAGGTGCGCCTTTCGCGCCTCGGCGACATCGCGGAAAACCATCGGCTCGCGGCGCAGGCCGATGGCAGCCTGCTCGCCGGGAGCATCGTCGGTGAACCGCATTCGTTCGATGTCGAGGTGCTCGCGACCATCGAAGGCAAGGCGCTGCGCTGGACCTATCCGAGCTACGAAGGGCGCACGCGGATCGCGTCGGACATCGCACAGGCGTCCGGCATCCGCATTCAGGCGGCGGGCCCCGGGGTGATCGCCGACGAGCACGAGGTGCAGGGCCTGCTGACGCCGATCGAAGGCCGGATCGCGCAGGTGGCCGCGCGGTTCCCGGGGCCCATCCGCACGCTCGGCGCGAACGTGGGCGATGCGGTGCGCGCAGGGCAGGCACTCGCGACCATCGAGAGCAACCTCAGCCTCAGCACATACACGATCAGCGCGCCGATCTCCGGCGTGGTGCTGGGGCGCACGGCATCGGTCGGCGCGTCGGCGGCCGAGGGCGCACCCCTTTTCGAAATCGCGGACCTGTCCTCGTTGTGGGTCGACCTGCACATCTTCGGTGCGGACGCCGAGCACATCCTGCCCGGCGTGCCGGTGAGCGTGACGCGCATGAGCGACGGCGCCCGCGTCGACACCACCCTCGAGCGCGTGCTGCCCGGCATGGCGACGGCGAGCCAGAGCACGGTCGCGCGCGCGACCATCGCCAACGACGACGGACGCTGGCGTCCAGGTTCGGCGGTCAAGGCCCGCATCACGGTCGAACAGCAGCACGCCGCGCTCGTGGTACCGCTGTCCGCACTGCAGACGTTCCGCGACTGGGAGGTGGTGTTCATCCGCGTCGGCGACACCTACGAGGTGCGACCGGTCGAGCTCGGCAAACGTGACGGCAGCCAGGTCGAGATCCTCTCCGGCATCCAGGCCGGTGATGCGGTGGTGGTCGAGCAGAGCTATCTGGTGAAGGCGGACATCGAGAAATCCGGTGCTTCGCATGACCACTGAGCGCCCCGGCATGCTCGAGGGGGTCATCCGCTTCGCGATCGGGCAGCGCTGGCTGATGCTCGTGCTCACGTTCGCGCTGATCGCCCTCGGCACGTGGAGCTTCACGCGCCTGCCGATCGATGCCACGCCCGACGTCACCAATGTCCAGGTGCAGGTCAACACCGCGGCGCCCGGCTACTCGCCGCTGGAGTCGGAACAGCGCATCACGTATCCGATCGAGACCGCGATGGCCGGCCTGCCGGGCATCGACTACAGCCGTTCGATCTCGCGCTACGGCCTGTCGCAGGTGACGGTCGCATTCGAGGACGGCACCGACCTGTACTTCGCGCGCCAGCAGGTCGGCGAGCGGCTGCAGCAGGTGAAATCGCAGCTGCCGGCGGGGATCGAACCGCAGATGGGGCCGATCGCGACTGGCCTCGGCGAGATCTTCATGTACACGGTCGATGCAAGCCCCGACGCACGCCGGGCGGATGGAGCGCCGTGGACCGCGACCGACCTGCGCACGCTGCAGGACTGGGTGGTTCGGCCGCAGTTGCGCAATACCCCCGGCGTGACCGAAGTCAACACGATCGGCGGCTTCGCGCGGCAGATCCACATCACGCCGGAGCCGATGAAGCTGGTCGCCCTCGGGTTCACGCTGCATGACGTGGTCGCCGCGGTCGCCGCGAACAACCAGAATGTCGGCGCCGGCTACATCGAGCGCAACGGACAGCAGTTCCTGGTGCGGGTGCCGGGCCAGGTGGGCGACCTCGACGCGATCCGCGAGATCGTGCTGGATCGGCGCGAAGGCGTGCCGATCCGCGTGCGCGACGTGGCTGAAGTCGGCGAAGGCCCGGAACTGCGGACCGGTGCGGCGACCCAGGACGGGCGCGAGGTCGTGCTCGGCACGGTTTTCATGCTGGTCGGCGCCAACAGCCGCGAGGTTGCACAGGCAGCGGCGGCGCGACTCGACGTCGCCAACAGGAGCCTGC
>DAIOWG010000222.1:0-5433 GCA_036758645.1 Dokdonella sp.
GGTGCACTGATGCGCGGTGGCGCGCGGGCGCCCGGCACGGTTGACGTGGGTCAATGCGCGGGCATCGCGGCAAGCCGCATGCTCGCGCTGGACGGCGAGATCGCCGTGCACCCCCGACCTTTCGCGGAGCCCACGCCATGCTGTTCCAGTTGAACCGTCCCGTCGCCGATCCCCTCACCCTGCTGCGCGCACTGAAGTCGCACGACCCGCTCGCCCGGATCGAGCTGGATGCGACGCGCGGTACCATCGATGTGCAGGGAAGCCTCGACGCATCGCAGGCCGCGGCAGCCCTTCGCGAAGTCGGTCTCGAAGCCAGCCCGCTCGCCGAGCGCGCACCGCACGTCAGTGGCACGAGCACCTGCTGCGGCCATTGCGCCTGACCGATCAGCGGCACAAGGGGCCGCTCCTGATCTTGATCGTGACCTTCGCAGCGTGAGCGAAGGTCAGGATCGCCCCTCATGCGCCACGCTCAGGTGCAGGCGGTTCGTCGCTCGCTCCGGTGCGCGCGACGATGCTGCTCGCGGTGAGGTCGGCGCTCACGTTGCCGACGGTCGCGAACACATCGGGGATCGTGTCGACCGCGAGCAGCAGTCCGAGCGGCGCGACCGGAAGCCCCATTGCGGCCGTGACCGGCATCGTGGTCGCCATGAAGCTGACCTGGCCCGGCAATCCGACCGAGCCCAGGCTGATCACGACCGCGAGGGCGGCGGCTGCGGCGATCTGGGCGGGTGGCACCTCGATGCCGTAGACCCATGCGACGAACGAGGCCGCCCCGATGTACTGGATCGGGCTCGTGATGCGGAACAGCGAAACGGCCATCGGCAGCACCAGCGCCGCGACCGCGCGCGGTTGCCCAAGCCTGTCGCGCGCGGACTCGACCATCGCCGGCAATGAAGCGAGCGACGATTGCGTGCTCGCCGCGACCACCTGCGCAGGCAGGATCGCGGAGGCGAACCGGCGTAGCCGGGTGCCGCCGAATACCACCGCGACCGGATAAAGCAGCACGGTGACCGTGATGTACATCGCGCAGAGCAGCGCGATGTACCAGCCGAGTGCGCTCAGCACGCTCGCGCCCGCGCTCGCGCAGACCGCGAGCACCAGTGCGAACACGCCGAGCGGCGCCGCCCACAGCACCCACTGCACGATCACGATCATGGTGTCGGCGATCGCCTGGAAGAATTCGACCATGCGCTCGCGGCGAATGGCATCGATGCGCGTCAGCGCGAAGCCGAAGAACAGCGCGAACACCACCAGCGGCAGCATCGCGCTTTGCGCGGCCGCGGCAATCGCGTTGGTCGGGATGATCGCGGTGAACCAGTCGGCGAATCCGACCGCGGCGGGCGTGCCTTGCTGCGGGATCGCCTCGCGCAGGGACTCGATCAGCGCCGGATCCCGCGGCAGCAGCGACAGCGCCAGCGGTGCGACGATCGCCGCGAGCGCGGCGCCCGCAGCCAGCAACAGCGCGAACACGACCAGCGCACGTCGCGCGGTGCGGCCGGACGCGGCCGCGTCGTTGGCGGCGCTGACGCCGATGATCACGAGTGCCAGCACGAGCGGCACCACGGTCATCTGCAGCGCATTGAGCCAGAGGCGGCCTACCGGCTGCGCGAACCGGACCGCGCGTGCGGCGTGCGCGGGATCGAACCAGGCGAGGAACAAGCCGACCGCGGCGCCGAGCGCGAGACCGAGGAGGATGCGGGTGGTGGAGGTCATTCGGGTCCGAGGGCGATGGACGAAGGGCTAGGGGCGAGCGGCGGGGGAGCGCTGCGCCAGCCGGGGCAGGGACCATCGGTGTTGCAGACGGTCGTACTCGGTTTCCGGCAGCAGCACGAAGACAGGATGTCGCCTCGCGTCGAGCCACTCGAGCAGTTCTTGCATCGCAGGCTGCGTCATCGCGGTGCAGCCGGCAGTCGGCTGGCCCGGCTTGCCCCAGAGGTGCGCGAAGATGCAACTCCCGGCACCGGCTTCGCCGCGCGGATTGTGTTCGATCACGAAGCCGAGTTCGTAGCGCTGGTCGCCCGCGGCATGCAGGTCCAGCCGCATCGGTTCGGTCGAGCCCGCGACTGCCCCGGCACCGACTTCGCGCGCATCGACGATGCGGTTGTACAGAGGCGAATCGGACGCATCGATGCACCAGTGCGCCGCGTCCATCGCCGCGTACGGCAGGCCGGTGCGAGTCGAATCCGCGTAGCCGAATGCAGTGCCGAGCGCGAACACGCCCGCCGGACTGCGCCCGTCGCCCTCGCGCTTGCGCGGCCCCGGCTGTGGTTCGTGCAGGCCGATGCCCCAGGCGGCGCCGGCGCGGCCGATCGAGACCGGCGTTGCCGCGCGTGCAGGTTGCCAGCCCGCCCCCGTGCGCTCGAACGCGCGCAGCACGCCGTCGTGGCTGTCCCACCGCGGAATCGTGACGAGCACGAGCTGGTGCGCATCGCTCCATCCGGAACGCAGGTCGGTCTCGGCCTGCAACGGGGGTGCGAACAGCAGCATCGGGAGCAGCAGGAGCAGGGTCTTCATGCGGCGGCGATCCTCATGCGGCACGTTCAAGGCTCGAGCAGGTGGCGGATGCGTTCGAGATTCGCATGCAGGCGCTCGAGTCGCTGCTCGCGATCCTCGCACAGCAACACGAACAGCATGTCGAGCAGGTGGTGCAGGGCGGAGGCATACAGCAGCGGGCGCACGTGCGCGCGATCGTCGTGCGCCGACACCAGCACCGAAAGGTCCGCGATCGCCCGCAGCGGGTTGGCGGTGTGGCGCGTCACCGAAACGACGGTGCCGTGCCGTTCGCGGAATTGCCGGCCGATCTGGCACAACGCCGGTTGCTGGCCGTGCTCGGAGAACACCAGCAGCACGTCCCCGGCCTCGGCCGCCGCGATGCTCGCGGTCATCAGCACCGCGTCGAAGTGGTGCACGGTGAGGATGTCGATCAGCGACAGGCGCAGCGCGAACGCGCGTGCCGGGATGCCGTCCTCGCCGAGGCCGATGATGAACACGCGCCCGGCATGGCCGATTGCGGTCGCGATCGCATCGACCCTGTCGTGCGGATTGATGAGGCGCGTTTCCTGCTCCGCCAGCGACTTGCTCTGCCACAGGCTTTCGGCGAGTGCCGAATGCGGGTCGTCTCGCACCGGCTTCTCGGCGTGGCCATTCCCCTCGCCACCGTCGCCGCGCGCGATCGCCTCGCCGATCGAGGTCTTGAGGTCGGGATAGCCCTTGAAGCCGAGCTTCTGGCTGAATTTCACCACGCTCGACTGGCTGATGCCGAGCGCGTTCGCGAGCTGCTGCGAGGAATAGTCGCGCAGCAGGTGCGCCTCGTCGAGGATGAAGTCGGCGATGCGCCGTTCGATCGCCGACATGCTGTCGCGCTCGGCCCGGATCTTCAGCAGCGGGGACATCGCGCGTCCCGGCGGCTCAGGAAAGCAACTCGAGTCCGCGGATCTCGCGGATGCCGAGCCCGGGCGCATCGGTGATGCTGATCTCCGATTCGTTGAAGATCACGCCCCCGTCGACCGGGTTGAATGCGCACAGCGACGGGCCGTCGAGGTCGATCTTGGTGATCGCGTTCGATTTCGCGACCGCGACGTGGACCGCGGCCGCGACGCTGATGCTCGATTCCAGCATGCACCCGATCATGCATTCGACCTGGTACATCGCGGCGATGTCGGCGATGCGGATCGCGTTCGAGAGACCGCCGGTCTTCATGAGCTTGATGTTGATGATGTCGGCGGCGCGCATGCGGATCAGCTCGATCACCTCGGTCGGGCCGAACACGCTCTCGTCGGCCATCACCGGAGTATGCACGCGCTCGGTCACGTACTTCATGCCGTCGAGGTCCTGCGCCTTGACCGGCTGCTCGACCAGTTCGAGGCGCACGCCCGAATCCTCGAGTTCCTGCAGCGCGTAGACCGCCTGCTTCGCGGTCCAGCCCTGGTTCGCGTCGAGGCGCAGCAGGGCGCGTCCCTCGACCGCGGCGTAGATCGCCTTGACGCGCTCGATGTCCACGCCGATGTCCTTGCCGACCTTGATCTTGAGCGATTCGAACCCGCGCTCCACCGCCGACAGCGAATCGGCGACCATCTTGTCGATGTAGTCGACGCTGATCGTGATGTCGGTCGTGATCACCGGATCGCCGCCGCCGAGCAGGCGATACAGCGGCGCGCCATAGAGTTGGCCCCACAGGTCGTACACCGCGATCTCGACAGCGGCCTTCGCGCTCGAGTTCTTCTCCATCGCGCCCTGCACGAGGTGCGTGATCCGATTGAGGTTCGCGATGTCCTGGCCGATCAGGCGCGGCGAGATGTAGTGGCGGATCGCATCGATGATCGAGCCGTGGGTGTCGCCGGTGATGACCGCGGTCGCGGGCGCTTCGCCGTAGCCGACGTGCCCGGTGTCGGTGTTGACCATGACCACGACGTCCTCGACCGCCTCGACGGTGCGCAGCGCGGTCTTGAACGGCGTCTTCAGCGGCACCCTCAGCATGCCGAAGCGGATGTCGGTGATCTTCATGGCGTGGTCGGCGCTTCCGTGGCGGGGTTCGGGCGGATCCGCACGACGCTGGTCATGCGGTCGATGTAGGCGTGTTCGCGGCTCGCGCGCAGCGGCAGCAGCGGCGTCACCGACACGCCGTTGAGGCGGTCGCGCTCGAGCTGGCCGTCGGCGCCGAGGTAGCCGATGCCGGTCGTGTCGTGGATGACCCAGGGCGCGCCGTCGATCTGGCCGATCACCATCATCACGTGCCCCGGTATGTACACCAGGTCGCCGACATCGAGCGCGCGCGCGGCCGCGAGCCGCGCATCGTGGTCGTCGCCCGCGTCGAACCGGCGCTTGTCGAGCGCAGGGCTCACCGCCTGGTCGCGCGTGTTGCGCGGCAGCTCGACGCCCATGCTGCGGTAGACCTCCGAGACGAAGCCGCTGCAGTCGCGCGCGTCGTACGCATGCCCCCAGCCGTAACGCTCGCCGAGGAACTTGAACGACTGGCGCACGAGGTTCGCGCGCGTCAGCGGCAGGTAGTCGGGCGCGCTGTCGGCGCTCGCCGGCAGCAGCGCGGATGCGAAGGCGAGGCGCCCGTCTGCCCGGCGCAGCGGCAACTCGACCACGTGCGATGCGTACGCGTGCTGGCCGTTGACCTGGCCGTCCGCGGGCGCCTCGACCAGCGGAAGGCGCAGCCCCATGTCGAGCTGCAGGCGCGACAGCGCGGGTTGTTCGGGTGTGTAGACCGTGTGGGCGGTGGCCGCGGTCACGATGCGATAGGGCGCACGGTCGACGTAGCCGAACACCTCGGCGGCCGTGCCGACGGCGACGCGATCGCGCGCGATCCAGGCCGCATAGCGCGGGCTCAGCACGAACAGCCACTGGCGGTCGCGACTCTCGTGCAGCGGCACCACCGGCGTGCCCGGGAACAGCGCGCTCTCCTGGAAGCGGTCGATGTCGCGGTCG
>DAIOWG010000223.1:0-5429 GCA_036758645.1 Dokdonella sp.
CAGCGCCTGGGACCGCGCCTGGTACAAGGGCGGCAGCCTCGCGTCCGCCGCGGGCTTCCACGTGCTCACGCATGCGTGGATGCTCGAGGACCGCGGCGGCGAACCCTGGGTGGTCGTCGCGATGTCGAACAGCGATGGCGGCGGCATCGACGCCTACCAGGTGCAGTCGGTCACCAACCGGATCCTCGAGCTCGTGGCGGAGTCGCGCTGAGGCGCGCGGGCCTGCGACAATGGGCGATGCCCATGTCAGCCGACCTCCCCGCCTCCGACGACTTCCTGCACCGCTTCCAGCTCGAACGCGCCGGCGTGCGCGGCGCGCTCGTGCGCCTCGAACACGGATGGCAACGCATCCTCGAGAACGGCGCGTACGCCGCCCCACTCGCGGCGCTGCTCGGCGAAACCGTCGCGGCGAGCGCGCTGTTCACGAGCACGATCAAGTTCGAGGGTCGCCTCTCGATCCACCTGCGCGACAGCGGCGCGCTGCGCCTGCTGTTCGCCGACTGCACGCATGAGGGCCACGTGCGCGGCATCGTGCGCTGGAACGGCACGTCGCCGCAGGCCACGGTGCAGCTCGACCCGGCCGCGCGGCTCGCGATCACGATCGAGAACACCGCCACCGAGTCGCGTTACCAGGGCCTGGTGCCGGTGCAGGGCACGACGCTCGCGCAGGCGTTCGAGGGCTACTTCGAACGCTCGGAACAATTGCCGACCAGGATCGTGCTCGCGAGCGGTGCCAGCCGCTGCGGCGGCATCCTGCTGCAGCAGATCGCCGGCGCAGGCGGCATCGCGGGCGGCGATGCCGACGGCTGGAACCGCGTGGGCCATCTGCTCGCCACGCTCGACGATGCCGAACTGCTCGGCCTGCCACCCGAGCAGGTGTTGCTGCGCCTGTTCCACGAGGAAGGCGTGCGCCTGCAGCCGGCGCAGCCGCTGTCGTTCGAATGCACCTGCTCGCGCGCACGCGTCGCCGACATGCTGCGCTCGCTCGGCCGCGCAGAAAGCGACTCCGTCCTCGCCGAACAAGGCTCGGTGGACGTCACCTGCGAGTTCTGCAACCGCCGCTACGTGTTCGACGAATCCGACATCGACGACGTGTTCGCCGACCATCCGCCCGAGGCCGACGGCTCGACGCGTCACTGACGTCATGCGCGCGCGGCCGCGAGCGAGTCGGCGACCGCGTGCGGCCCGCCTCAGCGCTGGCTCGCGGAATCCTCCAACCGGCGCCGCAATTCAGCCAGCTCCGCGCGAAGTTCGCGCAAGTCGGATTCGAGCCCGTCGATGCGCTCGTGCAGGTCGACGCGTGCGGGCGAGTCGCCGCGCCCCGACGCGGTGGCCGCCGCCGCGAAGGCATCGACGTCGACTTCGCCGCACAGCAGGTGCATGTAGCGATCCTCGCGCTGGCCCGCGGCGCGGCCGATGCAGACGACCAGCGCCGGTTCGCGGGCGACGAGTCGATCGAGGGTGTCGCGCACGTCGTCCTGGCCCGGGAAAGCACCGATGCGTTCGGTGCGCGCGAGCAGTTCGGGGATCGTCTGCGGGCCGCGCAACAGCATCACGCAGAGCACCGCGCGCTGGCGCGCGGTCGTGCCGTAGGCGCTGTCGAAGCGATGCTCGTAGCGCAATGCGCGCTGCGAAGCGGGCGCGACGCGCACGAGACCCTTGCCTTCCATCGCGCGCAGCGCATGCGCCACGGCGCCAGGCTCGAGCTGCATCACGGGCTCGCGGCTGGTCTTCTGGTTGCACGCGGCGAGGATCGCGTTCTCGGTCAGAGGATAGGTTTCCGGGGTGATCGCCGCCTTCTCGACGAGGCACCCGAGAATGCGCGCCTCGACCGGATCGAGCGGCAGGATCGGCGTGGCGGGTGCGTCCGCTTCGGGCATCGGGGCGTCTTCGGCAACAGGTGGGCCGCCAGTCTATCCTGCCCGCCTCGCCCCGGCTCGCTCCCGCATTTCCTCATCCCGACGCCGGGAGGCGCGATGCTGCGTGTTCGGGTGTCCGGGAACCCATCGCGCCTTCCGGTGCTCCGCCGGCAGCGCTCAGTGCACCGGAGACGGATCGAAGCCATCGGCGAAGATGACGTCATCGCCCGCGCCGCGCGTGATGCGAAGGTTGTCCATGCGCGCGTCGAAGATCGTGAAGCCGTAGAACATGCCGGGCTCGAACGTCGTGAATGCGAGTTCGTCGACATTCGCCATCACGTCCGCGAACGTCACGCCATCGGGCAGCATCGGCTCGAACGTGACCGGGTCTTCCGCGCCATAGCCGCCCCAGCCCGCCGGAAGCTCGGTCGATGCGGGATCGAACGTCACGCTGTAGGCATGCCACTGCGGATCGGCCTGGATCGTGCCGAGCACGACCCACACCGACGACCACGGGTAACCATCCTGTCCGAGCGCGTGGCTGCGGAACTCGACCACGACGTTGCGCGAGACCTCGTTGCCGAGGAAGGTGATCGAGTCCGCCTTCGCGTCGAGTCCGACCGTCACGGTGCCGCTGCCCGTCATGTCGCCGATGAAGGCCGCATGCGAATCGTTGCGCAGTTCGATCCCGAACGTCTCGAGCAGGAAGCGCATGTTCGCACCGGGATTGCCGCCGTCGGTTTCCAGCAGTGCGTTGCCGTTCCAGCCTTCCTCGCCCTGGTCGAACGTGGTCACGGTTTCCTGCGCGGCGAGCGTGCCCGCGAACAGGCAGGTGGCGACTGCGAACGCGGGCTTTCGCAGAGGCTGGAACGGGTTTGTCTGCATGGCGGATTCTCCGTTGCGGGATGAGGCAAGGACGATCGTCGGTGGCGGTGCGTCGCAGGCGCGGGGCGCGGCGGCGTGGCGCGCACGCGCCACGCCGCGGGGGGATCAGTCGAAGCCGTCGGCGAAGATCGCATCGCCACGTTCGCCCTGGAACACGAACGTGCCCGCTTCCCCTGCGAACGCGAACACGCGACCGTCGGGCGCGAGCGCGACTTTCCGTACCGGATAGCCAATCGGGTGGCGCGCGACCTGCACCGGCGTGGCGGGTTCGGAGATGTCGATCTCGTCGATGCCGTACTCGTGGCCGACATAGGCCGTGCCGCCCGATACCACGACCGAATGGGCGACGTTGTACGCGGGCAACTGTGCGCTGCCCGCGAGCACGTGGCTGCCGATCACGAGCGGGTGCGCCTTGTCGGTGACATCGACGATGCGAAGCTCGTTCTCGAACGTCTCGTTGGATGCGCACGCGATGTACACGGTATTGCCGTCCGCCGACGCGTCGATTCCCATCGCGTAAGCGCAACCGGTGTCCTGGCCGAGCAGCGCCGGATGGTTCGGATCGGAGACATCGACGACGCGCAGGCCACCGTCGCCGAAATCGGCACCATCGGCGAGGAACGCATGGTCGCCGCGCACCGTGAGGTCGTAGGTCTGGCTCGTCGCGAGCGAGCCGAGTTCCAGCGGCTGCGTCGGATCGGCCACGTCGAGAATCCGGAGGTAGCCGCCGTTGGTCGTGCTCGATGCGTATACGCGGTCGCCATGCGCCTCGATCGCGCTCGCGAACGGAAACTCGAAGCGGCCGAGCTCCGCCGGCGCGGCGGGATCGGCGACATCGACGACCAGCACGCCGAATCCCCATGCGGCGAGGTAGGCGCGGCCGCCGTCGAGCGAGATGTCCTCCATGTCACGCGCCTGCAGGTAGGGCGGCAGGTCCGCGTCGTAGCGTCCGACCGACTGCAGCGAGGCCGAGTCCAGCACGCCGAGGCCATAGGCTTCCTGTGCGAAATGGACGTGGGCTGCATCGAACGCGGCAGCGTGCACGTTGACGCCGAACGGCAGCGTGAAACCCGCGGCGAGCGTCGGGTTGTGCGGATCGACGACATCGAGCAGCAGGCCGCGATCGGCATGCGTGAGGACGAGCGGCCCGAACGGCGTGTCGGCGGCCTGGTCGGGCGCGAACGCGTCCATCTCGACCGTGCGCAGCAACGCGGGCTGCGTCGGGTCGGCGAAGTCCCAGACCTGGATGCCCGACGCACCGACGAGGTAGAGCACGTCGCCGCGCAGGATCGCATGCGTGGCCATGTCGATCGGCGCGCCGAAAACCTGGCTGATGTTGGAGGGATCGTGCAGGTCGTGCACCTGCAACTCGAGGCCGACCCCGATCGCGTAGCCGTCGACGAGCACCGCGCGCAGCAGCACGTTGCCATCGAGCGAGGTGCTGCCGGCCAGCACCGGCGCGGCCGGATCGCCGATGTCGACCACGTTGACGATGCGGCCGCCGATCCAGCTGTTGCCGGTCGTCAGCAGCTGCGCACCATGCACGCCCATCGCGTCGAACTCGCCGACGCCGGCGACCGTACCGATCGCGACCGGAGCGACCGGATCGGCGGCGTCGAGCACGACCAGCCCGTTCTCCGCATCACCGACGTAGAGGTACTGGCCCGCGGTCGCGAGGCCGTTCGGCCGCTTGAACTCCGACGCGACGTAGTCGTCGATCTCGGCCACCGGCGCAGGGTCGGCGGGATCGGCAAGCGAATAGACCGTGATGCCGCCTTCGCCCGAAGGATTGTTCCAGGCGGCGTACAGATGATCGCCGATCGTCGCGAGCGCGCGCACGACGCCATCCGCGGGGACGCCGCGGTCGACGACCACGGGTGCGGCGGGATCGGCGAAGCTCCAGACCGTCAGCGTGGCGCCGGTCCCGACATAAAGGTAGTCGCCGTGCGCGGCGGGCGGCGACAACGCGCCGCCTCCGGCATCGACGCGCGCAAGGCCCTGCGCATGCGCAGCGCAGGCAAATGAAAGCAGGCACGGCAACAACAGGCCGCGGGCACTCGCAAGAGTCATGGTCAGGTGTTCCTCGATCGACAAGTGGGGATGCAACCGCCAGGCCCCGAGCCCCGCTGGACGGTCCCCGATTGTCGGCACGTGGCCACGACGAACGCATGCGCCATCGATGCGGACTCGATGTGGATTGCATGGTCGAACGGCGCAAACGGCGTGCTCCGGCCACCGACGCGCCGTGGCGCGTGGCTCGTGAAACTCAGCGCGGTGCGAGCCGCGTGATCGCCTGTTCGGCCTTGTGCGCCGCAGCATGTTCGCCGATCGCGTGGTACAACCTCGCCATCGCGTCCGCCGCCTGCAAGTCGACCTCGACCCAGCGCGCAATGCGACCGCCGACGGCGCGTGCGGCATCGAGCTGGCTCGCCTCGATCAGCGCTTTCACGTATACGCCAGCGACATCGACGAGGTCCCGCGCCGTTCCGGTGCGTGCCGCGTACAGCCACGCGCGTTCGAACCGCTCGAGCGCCGGCTCGCGCCGACCTTCTGACCAGGCCTGCTCGGCCTCCGCGAGCTCGGCCTGCATCGACAGCCACTCGTCGGCGCCGGCCGACGCGCGCAGGCTGCGCACTTCGTCCGCGGCACGCGCGCTTTCGCCAGCCGCGCGAAGGGCTCGCAGGT
>DAIOWG010000224.1:0-5405 GCA_036758645.1 Dokdonella sp.
ACCAGGCGCGCGAGGAACTCGGCGGCAGCGATCGCGTACGCACGCTGCGCGCCGACGTCAGCAACGAGGACGACGTCGAGCGCTACGTGCGGGCGACGATCGAGGCGTTCGGCCGGATCGACGTGCTCTTCAACAACGCGGGCATCGAAGGCAAGGTCGCGCCGCTCGAACAGCAGGACATCGCGATGTTCGACCGCGTCATGGCGATCAACGTGCGCGGCGCCTATCTCGGTCTCAAGCACGTGCTGCCGCACATGTACAAGGCGCGTGCGGGCAGCGTCATCAACAACTCGTCGGTCGCCGGCCTGCGCGGTTCGGCGGGCGTGCTCCCGTATGTCACCTCGAAGCACGCGCTGAGCGGCATGACCAAGGTCGCCGCGCTCGAAGCGGCCGGCCACAACGTGCGCGTCAATTCCGTGCACCCGTCGCCGGTCAACACGCGCATGATGCGTTCGCTCGAAGCCGGCTTCGACCCGGCCGACGCCGAAGGCGCCAGGCAAGCGATGGAGCACGCGATCCCGCTCGGGCGTTACGGCGAAGCCGACGACATCGCGAACCTCGTGCTGTTCCTCGCTTCCGACGAAAGCGCGTTCATCACCGGCGCGCAATACCGGATCGACGGCGGGATGGGAGCCGGTTGAGGCAAGGCCATACGGGCACGGTGGCCGATGTGCGTTCCCGGGCGGCAGGACGCGCAGTCACCAATCGAGCGTGAGCGTCGCGCGCGCGCTGCGCCCGGGCGAGGTGTACAGGTCGAGATCGTGGGCGTCCGGCGCGACCCCGCGGGCGCGGGACCAGTCCCAGTAGCGGCGGTCGGCGAGGTTGTACAGACCGACGTCCACGCGCGCATGCGCACCCGGCCGGTAACGATGGTACACGTCGAAGGTCGCGTAACCGGCCGGCTCGTACAACGCGGCTCCGCTCTGGTCGACCGCCTCCTTGGCTTCGACGAAGGTGGCGACGAACTCGGTGCTGTGGCGACCATCGGCGCTGTCGCGGCGCAGGCCGGCGACCAGTCGCGCGGGCAGCACGGAGTTCAGCGGCTGGTCGCGCGAGGTGTCCTCGCCACGCGACCACGACATCGCGCCGATCACGCTCCAGCGTGCCGCTGCGGACGCGCGCGAAAGGTCCTCGCGCCACGTCGCCTCGATGCCGTGGATGCGTGCGCGGCGACGATTCAGCGACTGGAACACCAACAGTCCGGACTCCGGATCGCGCCCGAGATTGACGCGCGATTCGATCAGGTTGCGGTAACGATTCCCGAATGCCGCGAGCGTCACGCTGCGGTGTTCGCCGTGATGGCGCAAGCCGAGTTCCAGGCCGTGACTCGTCTCGGCTTCGAGATCCGGATTGGGAATCGCGATGTAGCCGAACGCCGCGATGTTGAGTCCGATGTTGACGTCGGAAAACGGCGGCGCGCGAAATCCCGCGGTGTACTGCGCGAAAGCGCTGGTGGTTTCGGTGAGTGCATAGCGCAAGCCGAGGCGCGGCGTGAAGCGGCCATCATCGATGTCGACGACGGCCGTGGTCGGATTGTCCGCCTGCCACAGCGCATCGGGCCGCGCATCGACCGAATAGCGCTCGTAACGCAGGCCGGGAATCAGCGTCCAGCGGCCATCCGCACGGCTGATCTCGTCCTGCCAATAGATGCCGATTTCGTCCGCGACCGAGTCGGGAAAGTCGCGCACCGGCAGCACCTCGCCGGCGATCACGTGGGTGCTGGCGCCGCTCGCGAGGTTGATCTCGACACCGTCGCGCGATTCGCCGAGGCGGCTGCGCGCGAGTTCGACGCCGGCAATCTGCCAATGCCGGAACGTACCGGTTTCGGCGAGGCCTTCGACCAGCAATTCACCGCCCATGAGCTCGGTATCGAACTCGAACCGGCGCAGCCTGCGCGTCGCGTCACCGCCCGCCGTGGCTGCCGCGCGGCTCTGGTCGCTGCGCTGGTCGAAACGCGCCTGCTGGGCGAACAGGTGCAGTTCGAGGTGGCCGGGCCCGAGCCACCCGGTTTCGCGCTCGAACCGGAGCGAGCCGCGCGTGCGCCGGCTGCGGTCGTCGGCGAGCAGTGCGGTGGTGGTGGCGTACTGGCCGGGCCCGCCGATGAGCGAGTCCACCGCGGTATCGCGTTCGGATTCGCTGTGCTCCGCGGTGAAACTGAAGGTGCCGAGCGCTGCATCGCGCCGCACCAGTTTGCCGATGCCGAACCGCTGCGAAACGTCGGCGGGATTGGCGTGCATCCCGCCTGCTCGAGGGTGATTCGAGGTCTCGTGGCCGTCGCGAGTGGCGACGGTCACGAGCGACTCCCAAACTCCGCTGCGCGCCGCCGCGCTGGCGGACGCGAACAGGCTGTCGTCGTGATCGGCAACGCCGCTGCGCAAGCCGAAGAAGCGTGCAGCGCCCTCTGCGAGCACGTCGGCCGGATCACGCGTGCGCAGCGATACCACACCGGCCAATGCATCGGAACCGTAGAGCGTCGACGCGGGCCCGCGCAGGATCTCCACGCGCTGCAGGATCTCGGGGTCGATCACGTCGCGCCCCGCCTGCGAAAAGCTGCCGACCGTGAAACCCTCCCCGACCGGCACGCCATCGATCTCGATGCCCACGCGGTTGCCGTCCAGTCCGCGGATCGAGAAGCCCTGCAGTCCGAACCGCGACGCCTCGTCGGGAACCGCCACCCCGGGTTCGTAGCGCACGAGGTCGGCGATGTCCCGTACCAGCAGCTCTTCCATGCGCTCGCGGTCGATCACGCTGACCGTGCCGGCCACCTCGCTGGCCTGCTGCGCGACCTTGCTCGCGACCACCACCACGTCGCCGAGGCGCGTGGGCTGTTCCGGATCGGCAGCGCGGGCCATCGGTGGCGGGCCGAGCGCCGCAAGCAGGATCACCGCAATCAAACGCATCGTCGTGGCCTCGAAGGTGGGCGCATCGTCGTCGGCAAGGCCGATCCGGACCTTGATCGTCGTCAATCGCGATCGAACCTTGATCCTGGGTCACGCTGCCGCACGGCGGGGCTGCCGGATCTTGACCTGGATCAAGAGGCCGCGAAGGACAGGCGCCCACACTGCCCGCGTTGAACGCGCGCGGCGGCGCGATCGCCGCAACTACGACAAAGGCGGGCGTGGCCATGAGCGTACGACATGCGGTTGCGGTGAGTCTGGCATTGCTGTGGGGAGCGGCGTCGGCGCAGGACGGCGTCGTCAACGAGCGGATTCCGAAACAGGGACTGGACGCCGGCAAGGCGGCCTTCCTCGCCAATTGCGCAGCCTGCCACCAGCCGGAAGGCACCGGACTGACGGGTGCGTTTCCACCGCTCGCCGACTCCGACTACCTGGAGAACACGAGCAAGGAGCAGATCATCAAGATCGTGCTCGAGGGCCTGTCCGGACCGATCAAGGTCAACGGCAAGGACTACAACACGGTGATGGCGCCGCTCGGCCATCTGTCCGATAGCGACATCGCCGATATCCTCACCTACGTGTACGCCAGTTGGGACAACCCCGGCACCCGGGTCACTGCCGCGGACGTCGCCGCGCAAAGGCCGCGGCGCGACACCGCGAAGGCCGGCGAAGTCCACCCGGACACGCAAGGCGTGCAGATGCGCTACAAGGGCGCTCCCTCGACCGTGACCGGCTCCGATGCCGTGCAGCAGGTCGATCCTGCGGGACCCAAGCTCAGCGAAGCGGAGTTCCAGCGCGCCACCGAGATCTACTTCCAGCGCTGCGCCGGTTGCCATGGCGTGCTGCGCAAGGGTGCCACCGGCAAACCGCTGACGCCCGACATCACGCGCGCCAAGGGCACCGACTACCTGAAGGCACTGATCTCGTTCGGCTCGCCCGCGGGCATGCCCAACTGGGGTTCCTCGGGCGAACTGTCGCCGGAAGAAGTCGACATCATGGCGCGCTTCATCCAGCAACCGCCGCCGACGCCGCCAGAGTTCGGCATGCCCGAAATGAAGGCGGCCTGGAAGGTGCTGGTGCCGGTCGACCAGCGACCGACCGCTCCGCAACACAAGCGCAACATCGACAACTTCTTCATCGTGACGCTGCGCGACAGCGGCGAAATCGCGATCATCGACGGCGACACCAAGGAAGTCGTCAACATCCTCAAGACCGGCTACGCGGTGCACATCTCGCGCATGTCGCACAGCGGACGCTACGTCTACACCATCGGGCGCGACGCGAAGATCGACCTGATCGACCTCTGGATGGACCCACCCGAGCGCGTCGCCGAGACCAAGATCGGCCTCGAAGCGCGTTCGGTCGAGACTTCCAAATACAAGGGTTTCGAAGACAAGCTCGCGATCGCAGGCGCCTACTGGCCGCCACAGTACGTGATCATGGACGGGCCGACGCTCGAGCCGCTCAAGATCGTCTCGACGCGCGGCATGACCGTCGACACGCAGGAGTACCACCCGGAACCGCGCGTGGCGGCGATCGTGGCCAGCCATGAGCACCCCGAGTTCATCGTCAACGTGAAGGAGACCGGCCGCATCCTGCTGGTCAACTACGAAGACATCGACAACCTGCGCACCACCACGCTCGACGCCGCGCGCTTCCTGCACGACGGCGGATGGGACTCCACCCATCGCTACTTCATGACCGCGGCCAACCAGTCCGACAAGATCGCGGTCGTCGATTCGCGCGAACAGCGCATGGAAGCCCTGATCGACGTCGACAAGATCCCGCATCCGGGCCGCGGCGCGAATTTCGTGCATCCGACGTTCGGCCCGGTGTGGGCGACCTCGGCCCTCGGCAACGAGAAGGTCACGCTGATCGGCACCGATCCCGAAAAGCATCCCGACCATGCGTGGAAGGTGGTGCAGGTGCTCAAGGGCCAGGGCGGCGGATCGCTGTTCGTGAAGACGCATCCGACCTCCCGCCACCTCTATGTCGACACCACGTTGAACCCGGATCCCGCGATCAGCCAGTCCATCGCCGTGTTCGACATCAACGCGCTCGATCGCGGCTACAAGGTGTTGCCGATCGCGAAGTGGGCGGGCGTCGGTGCGGGCGCCAAGCGCGTGGTGCAACCGGAGTTCAACAAGGCCGGCGACGAAGTCTGGTTCTCGGTATGGAGCGGCAAGGAAGAAGAATCGGCGATCGTGGTCGTCGACGACCGCACGCTCGAGCTGAAAAAGGTCATCAAGGGCCCACGCATGATCACGCCGACGGGCAAGTTCAACGTGCACAACACCGTCGGCGACGTGTACTGAACAGGGGGCAGCGCTCGCCGCCGGCGAGGAGGACGAGCGCTCGGGAAATGACGGAAGGGCGTCGCTGCGCGGTGCCCTTTCTTCATTTCCATCGCGACCTGGGCAACGGCCCCGACGTCACTCGACTCCGACAGGCCGCTGCACCGGGCGCGCGGCTGCGATCGGCATCACCGCGGGATTCCGATGCGCGCCT
>DAIOWG010000225.1:0-5404 GCA_036758645.1 Dokdonella sp.
GTGACCGCGCCGATCGACGTGCACCTGATGGTCAAGCCGGTCGATCGCATCGTGCCCGACTTCGCGAAAGCCGGCGCAAGTTGCATCAGCTTCCATCCGGAAGCGAGCGAGCACGTCGACCGCACGCTCGGGCTGATCCGCGATTCGGGATGCCAGGCGGGCCTCGTGTTCAATCCCGCCACGCCGCTTGCCTGGCTCGACCACGTGCTCGACAAGGTCGATCTGGTGCTGATCATGTCGGTGAACCCGGGCTTCGGTGGCCAGTCCTTCATCCCCGCCGCGCTCGACAAGCTGCGCGCCGTGCGCGCGCGCATCGACGCGAGCGGCCGGCCGATCCGGCTCGAAATCGATGGCGGCGTGAAGCCTTCGAACATCGCCGAGATCGCGCGCGCGGGGGCCGACACCTTCGTCGCGGGTTCCGCGATCTTCAGCGAACCCGACTACGCCGACGTGATCGCGCGGATGAAAGCGGCTATCGCAGCCGCGTGAAGCATGCGGTTGCAGGAGCCCACCTTGTGGGCGATCCGTGCAGGAAACCGGTCATGCGCGGGCATCCGAGTTGCCGCGCATCGCGCACAGGGTGCGCTCCTACGCAAACCCCATCCGTAGGAGCCCACCCTGTGGGCGATCCGCGCAGGAAACCGGTTGTGCGGGGTCATCCCGATTGTCACGAATCGCGCACAGGGTGCGCTCTCGCGCGCGCCGGGCATGACGTGCGGGAAAAGAGCCGCGCCGGGCCCGGGGGGAGGAGGGGACTTGGCCCGGCGCGGGTGACGCAAACGGCAGCCCGTTGGCCGGGCGGTCAGAACGTCCTCCATGACGGATCGGGAGCGGATTCCGTCGCAGGTTCGCGCGGTGGCGCCGGGATTTCGAGCGGAGCGGCTTCCGTGCCGCCATCGAGCCACTCCATGGAGCCTCTGCGCGTCCCGTCCATCGCTGCATCGCCGGCCAGGATCATCGCGTCACACCTGCACGGCGGCGAGCAGGCCGAGCAGCAGCGATCCGATCGCGAACAGGATGCGCAGGCGCTCGCGGGCGTGGAGTTCGGCGTTAGGGTCGGGACGTTCGATGTTCATCGCGCTTCTCCGCTGGGCAGGCGCTGCCATTGCAGCCTCGTGCCAGGTGCGCGTGCCGCCTGCGCGCGGCCGTGGCGCCGACGAGTTGTGTCAATTCGCGGGCATCCGCGCGAGGGGCGTTGCGCCTGTGCGGAAGCCACCCATAAGCTGGCCGCGACACCAGGAGGAATCGCCATGCCGCGCCATATCGCCATCGTCGAGGACGAGCCCTTGATCCGCGCGAACTACTCCGAAGCGCTCGCGCGCCTCGGTTACGACGTGCGTGGCTACGCCTCGCGCGCCGATGCCGAAGCCGCGTTCGCACAGCGCCTGCCGGAACTCGTGATCATCGATGTCGGTCTCGGCGACGAACCCGAGGGCGGTTTCGACCTCTGCCGCAACCTGCGCGCACGCGCGCCGACGCTGCCGATCCTGTTCCTGACCGCGCGCGATTCGGATTTCGACGTGATCTCGGGCCTGCGCCTCGGCGCCGACGACTACCTCGCCAAGGACATCTCGCTGCACCAGCTCGCGGCGCGCATCAACGCGCTGTTCCGGCGCATGGATGCGCTGCGCAAGCCGGTCGCGGCCGACAGCGTGCTCGAGCACGGGCCGCTCAAGATCGAATCGGAGCGCATGCGCGTGAGCTGGAACGGCATCGACGTGCCGCTGACGGTGACCGAGTTCTGGATGGTGCACACGCTCGTGCGCTTTCCCGGCCACGTGAAGAACCGCGACCAGCTCATGCGCGACGCGCAGGTCGTCGTCGACGATGCGACGATCACCTCGCACATCAAGCGCATCCGCAAGAAGTTCCTCGCGATCGACCCCGCGTTCGACGCGATCGACACGGTGCACGGGGCGGGGTATCGGTGGAGGGCGTGAAAGCCGGGAATAGGGAATAGAGAATCGGGAATGGGACAAGCACGGTCCGGATGCCCGGCGCTGGCAGAGTCCACCCGAAGTGAGCGATCGCGGATGCAGGTGATCCCCGGGCCCGCGGTCTTGCGTAGATGTGGAAGTATCCTCGTCGCCGACGCGGACGTCGCGAGAGGCCGTTCCTGATCCGCGCACGTTGCAGCCCGCTGCTTGTTCGGTTCCCCATTCTCCATTCCCCATTCCCGGCTCCTTGCAATGTCCCTCCGCTTCAAGCTGCTCCTGGTCGCGCTGTCGACGCTCGCCCTGCCCTGGGCAGGCTGGCAGTTCGTGCGCCAGACCGAGGTGTTGTTGCGCGAAGGGCGGGAGCAGGCGTTGCTCGCATCGGCGCGCATGCTCGCGAGCGCGCTGGTGGCGCGCGGGCTCGCGCTCCCCCCGGGCGATGCATTGCATGTGCACGCGCTCGACGAATCGGTGGTTGTCGATGGCTACGGGGACGACTGGGCCGTCGTGCGGGCGCACATGCAACCGCTCGGGCCGCCCGCCGATCCCGCGCGCCTGCAGGGGGTGCTCGGCGAAGCCCGCAACGGCATGCACCTGTTCCTCGACGTGCGCGATGCGACGCGCACGCGCGTCGACCCGGCAAGCCCGCGCGCGCCCGATGGCGACCATGTCGTGCTGCTGCTCGAGCAGGAGGGCGAGGCACGCAGCTACCGGCTCTCGGGCGCTGCACCCGGCACGTTCCGCACGCGTGCGCGCGAGCCCGGGACCGTATGGCCGGAGGAACTCGAGGGCGCGCTGCAGGAAGACGGCTCGGGTTACCGGATCGAGCTGCGGCTGCCGCGCGCGGGTACGTCGCGCCGAATCGGCCTTGCGATGCACGATGCCGCGCGGCCCGGTGACGATATCGTCGCGCGCGCACGCGCGCTCGAGCGCGAGGACGCGACGCTCGCACGCGAACTCGCGCCGCTGGTGCCGGCGCATGCACGCGTGCGGATCCTGTCGGCGCAGGCGCACCTGCTCGCGGCGGCGGGAACCCTCGACCTCGCGGACGCAGGCGCCACCTCGCCGGGCTGGTTCGCGAGCCTGGTCTATCGCGTGCTGATCGCGCCGCGGCTGGACGGATCACCGGGCCTCGCGCAAGATTCACCGCGCATCGACGAACGCGCGGTACGTGCAGCGCTCGCGGGAACGCCGACGACGAGCTGGCGGGCGGCGGACGCCGGTGGCGGCGTCGTGCTCGCCGCCGCCGTCCCGATCGAGGATGCGACCGGCACGCGTGGCGTGCTGCTGTTCGAACAGGCCGATGCCGCGGTGCCGGCGCTCGCGCGCCGCGCGCTGACCGGGCTTGCGCTCGCGACGCTCTCCGCCCTCGTCGTCGCCGCACTCGTGCTGCTTGCGTTCGGCGCGACGCTCTCGTGGCGCATCCGCAGGCTGCGTGATGCGGCCGAGCGAGCGGTGCGCACGTCCGGACGGCTGGATGGCCCGATGCCGCTCGCGGACTCGCGCGACGAACTCGGCGACCTTGCGCGCAGCTTCGCGCGCCTCGTCGACGAGGTGCGGTCCTATACCGATTACCTGCGCAGCCTCGCTTCGAAGCTCTCGCACGAACTCAATACGCCACTCGCGATCGTCAAGTCCTCGCTCGACAATCTCGAGCACGAGCCGCTGCCCGAGTCCGCGCGTGCCTACCTCGCGCGCGCAAGGCAGGGGGCCGAACGCCTCGGCGCGATCGTTCGCGCGATGAGCGAGGCGAACCGGATCGAGCGCGCGATCGCGTCGGCAGAAGCCGAGGATTTCGACCTGCGCGCGCTGGTGCAGGCCTGTGGCGAAGGCTACCGCGTGATCGCGCAGCCGCGGCGTCTCGATGTCACCGTGCCGGCGGGGGCGGTGCCGATGCACGGCGCGCCGGAACTGGTGGCGCAGGCGCTCGACAAGCTGTTCGACAATGCCTGCTCGTTCACGCCGGCGGAGGGACGCATCGCGCTCTCGCTCGAACTGCGCGACCGCGAGGCATCGATCCGCGTGACCAATTCCGGCCCGCCGCTGCAGGCCGCGATGCAGGATCGGCTGTTCGACTCGCTCGTCTCGTTGCGCGAACGCGCCGCGCAGCGTGACGGTGCCGTGCCGCATCTGGGCCTCGGCCTTTACGTGGTGCGACTCGTCGCCGAACTGCACCGCGGCCGCGAGAGCGCGGCCAACCTCGCCGATGGCAGCGGCGTGGCGTTCACGATCACCCTGGCCGGCATGCCACGCCGGCGCCTCGCGGAAGGAGAGAGTGCATGACCGGAATACACGCCCGCCTGTTGCTGGCCTTGCTTGCGCTGTTCATGGCAAACGCCGCTTCGGCAGTCGAGAACGTCACGAGCGGCCCGCAAACCGACTACCAAGCCTCGGTGATCCGCTCGAGCGATGACGGCGCGCGTATCGTCGTGTTCGAGCGGCTCGACGTGAGCAATCCGAATAATCCGATGGGAGATCTGATGCTGACTCGCTCCACCGACGATGGCGCGACCTGGAGCGAACCGGTCGCGATCATTGCGACCGCTGCGAACGAACGCCATCCGGCCCTCGTGCAGCTCGGTCCCGCCAGCTATGCGCTGTTCTACCTCAAGAGCACCGGCGGCTACCGCATCTGGCGCGCGACGAGCACCGACGGCACGACCTTCACAGAGCAATCGGTACTGGAGCTCGGCTGGGCCAGTGGCGACATCAATCCGCATGTCATCCGGCATGCGGACGGGACGCTCACGATGAGCTACCAGCGGCTCTCGGGCGGCGCCTACGTCGCGCAGTCGACCGACGACGGCGTGACTTGGGACACGGAGCAGACGCAGGTCGCCGCGGGCGCCGCATTGCCGCGCATCGCTTACCGCGAGAGTGACGGCCTCTATCTCGCGAGTTACCAGGTCAATCCCGGCAACAACCAGTTGCAGATGTACGTCAAGACCACCACCGACGTGCACGACTGGAGCACGCCGCCGCAGGATTTCGCCGTGACCGGGAACAACCACGATTCGTTGCCGGTAGTGATGCCGGACGATGCGTTCGCGCTGTTCTGGATTCGCGCGAACGGCAGCGGGTTCGACCTCGCCGCGCGACGTTCGCTCGACGGGATCGCGTGGGATCCTGCGATCACGATCACCGACACACCGACCGAAGACGACGTCGAACCGCATCCGCTGGTCACGTCGGCATCGACCGTCGAGCTGTACTGGGGACGCAGCCTCGGCGGCCTCGACTACGACATCGTGCGCGAGCCCGAAGTCGTGTTGTTCTCCGAGCCCCCGCTGTTCGCCGACGGCTTCGAGCTGCCGGATGCACCCTGAGCATCGGTAAGGCGCACCGTAGGCTGGACGACCGAAGGTCGGCCGGCGCTTTCGCTTCTATGCGAGGATCTTCCCGGTCGCGCCGCGCCCCGTAGGCTGTATATGGACTCCTCCCGATGCACAACCCCGCTTTGGGCCAACGAG
>DAIOWG010000226.1:0-5384 GCA_036758645.1 Dokdonella sp.
CCCGGCCACTGCCCGAAGTGCGGCATGTCGCTCGAGCCGCTGATCCCGGAACTCGATGCGCCGGACGAAGACCCGGAGCTGCAGGACTTCCGGCGGCGCTTCTGGTGGACGCTGCCGCTCACGGTCGCCGTGACCTTCCTCGGGATGTTCGGGCACCGCCTGGACGGCATCGGCAGCGCGACGCGCACCTGGCTGGAACTCGCGCTCGCGACGCCGATCGTGCTGTGGGCCGGCTGGCCTTTCCTGGTGCGCGGCGTGCAGTCGATCCTGCATCGCAGCCCCAACATGTGGACCCTGATCGGCCTGGGTACCACGGCGGCGTTCACCTACAGCATCGTCGCGACCTTCGCTCCCCATGCGTTCCCGGCGAGCTTCGTCGAACACGGCCGCGTGGGCGTCTACTACGAGGCGGCGGCCGTGATCGTTTCCCTGACGTTGCTCGGGCAGATCCTCGAGCTGAAAGCGCGCTCGCAGACGTCCGCCGCCATCAAGGCGCTGCTCGGCCTGGCACCGAAGACGGCGCGGCGCGTCGCGTCGGACGGGACCGAGTCCGACGTACCGATCACGCACGTGCACGTCGGCGATGTGTTGCGCGTGCGTCCGGGCGAGAAGGTGCCCGTGGACGGCGTCGTCGTCGAAGGCGCCAGCGCCGTCGACGAATCGATGCTGACCGGCGAGCCCCTCCCGGTCACCAAGCGCGCGGGCGACAAGGTGATCGGCGCCACGCTCAACACCACGGGCAGCCTCACCATGCGTTCGGAACGTGTCGGTGCCGCGACCGTGCTCTCGCAGATCGTGCAGCTGGTGGCGCAGGCGCAGCGCTCCAAGGCGCCGATGCAGCGGATGGCGGATCGCGTCGCGGGCTACTTCGTCGTCACGGTCGTGCTGGTCGCGCTGGCGTCATTCTTCGCATGGGGTCTGTTCGGCGGCGAGAGGGGCTGGCTGTTCGGCCTCATCAATGCCGTGTCCGTGCTGATCATCGCGTGTCCTTGCGCGCTCGGCCTCGCCACGCCGATGTCGATCATGGTGGCGACCGGACGTGCCGCCACGCAGGGCATCCTGTTTCGCGACGCCTCGGCCATCGAGAATTTCCGGCGAGTCGACACGATGATCGTCGACAAGACCGGGACGTTGACCGAAGGCAAACCGGCGTTCGACACCGCGCTCGCCGTCGAAGGATTCGACGAACGCGAGGTGCTGCGCCTGGCCGCGAGCCTGGACCAGGGCAGTGAGCACCCGCTCGCGGCCGCGATCGTGGCGGCGGCACGCGAGCAGGGTCTCGCGCTGTCCAAAGTCGAGGACTTCGACTCGGCTTCCGGGATCGGCGTTCGCGGTTTGGTCGATGGCCGGCGGCTGGCGCTCGGCAACACGGTGCTGATGCAGCAGGAAGGCGTCGAGGTCACCGCACTCGTCGACGCCGGTGAAAGCCAACGCCAGCGAGGCGCCAGCGTCATGTACCTGGCGCGCGATCAGCGACTGCTGGGGCTGCTGGCGGTTTCCGATCCCGTCAAGGCCAGCACCCCGGAGGCGCTGTCGAGCCTCCACGACGCCGGCATACGCGTCGTGATGGCAACCGGCGACGGACTCACCACCGCGAAATCGGTGGCCGCGCGCCTGGGGATCGACGAGGTTCACGGCGAAGTGAAACCCGCGGACAAGCTGGCGCTGGTCGAAAAGCTGCAGCAGCAAGGCCGCATCGTCGGCATGGCGGGCGACGGCATCAACGATGCGCCGGCCCTGGCGAAAGCCGACATCGGCGTGGCGATGGGGACGGGTACGGACGTCGCCATGAGCAGTGCCCAGGTCACGCTGGTCAAAGGCGACCTGCGCGGCATTGCGCGCGCCCGCGCGATCTCGCTCGCGACGGTCAGGAACATGCGCCAGAACCTGGGGTTCGCGTTCGTCTACAACGCGCTGGGCGTGCCGATCGCCGCGGGTGTCCTGTACCCGCTGACGGGCCTGCTGCTGTCGCCGATGATCGCGGCACTGGCGATGAGCCTGTCGTCCGTGTCCGTCATCACGAACGCGTTGCGGCTGCGCACCGCGGTGTAGGCCGGCTGGTTCAGCGAGGCAACGACAGCTTGAGCACGAGCGCATCCTCACGCCCTTCGACGGCCTGGTAGTACCCGCGCCGTCGGCCGACCTCGGCGAACCCGACCGACTGGTACAACGCGATCGCGTGCAGGTTGGTCGGCCGCACCTCGAGGAACACGTCCTGCATGCCGGCCTGGGCCGCGCGCTCGATCAGCAGCATCAGCATCTGGCGGCCGATGCCGCGCCCGCGCACGGCGGCGCTGACGCAGATGTTCAGGATGTGCGCCTCGCCGGCCCCCATCGCGACGATGCCGTAGGACACGATTTCGCCGTCGCACTCTGCGACCCGGCAGAGGTAGCCCACGCGCAGGCAGTCCCGGAAGATGCCCTCGCTCCAGGGGAACTGGTACGACGAGCGCTCCACGGCCGCGACGCCAGCGACGTCGAACGGCGTCATCGCGCGAAACCGCACCAGCCGCTTAGGCCGCGGCGCCTCGTCCCTGACTTCGGCGGCGCTCATGCCGCGCCGGTGCCGGCGCGCTCGCGTTCGAGCCGCGCGAACAGCTGGCGGGCCTGCAGCAGGTCCTGCCAGGCCTTGCGCTTCTCGCCTGGACTGCGCAACAGGTAGGCCGGGTGGTAGGTCACGATCAGCGGCCAGTGCTGCGCGCCGAACGTGTGTATTTTACCGCGCAGTTTCGCGATCGGCGTGTCCGTGGCGAGCAGGCTTTGCGCCGCAATGCGGCCGACCGCGATCACGAGCGTGGGGGCGACGAGCGCGACCTGCCGCTCGAGGAAGCCGCGGCAGCTCGTCGCCTCGGACGGTTTCGGATCACGGTTGCCGGGCGGCCGGCACTTGAGGATGTTCGCGATGAAGACGTCGTCGCGGCGCATGCCGAGCGCGCGGATCATCGCGTTCAACATCTGGCCGGCGCGCCCGACGAACGGCTCGCCCCGGGCGTCTTCCTCCATGCCGGGCGCCTCGCCGATGAACATCCAGCGCGCTTGCGGGTTGCCGACGCCGAACACGGTCTGCGTGCGCGTCTGGTGCAGCTCACAGCTTTGGCATGCAGCAACCGCCCTGCGCAGATCGTCCCAGCCCAGTTCGCCGCTCGGGGCAACAGGTGCGTCCGCCGCAGGAACGGGCACCGGCTCCCCGACGCCGAGTGGCACGGGCGCATCGCGTGGCACGTAGATGTCCACGTCGAGCGCGCGCAGGTACGCCACTTGCCGCGGCTCGAGCATGTCAGTGACCCGTCTCCGACGTGCGCGCGGCCCCGCGACGACCGCGACGCAGCCTGCGCACCAGCCACAACGCCGGGCCTGAGGACGCGTAGACCGCGAACAACGCGAACAGCATCTCGGGCGGGCTCGAGCCGACCAGCACGAATCCGAGCGGCACGAGCACCATGAAGGCGACCGGGATCCGCATCTTCGGATCGAGGTCCTTGCCGCTCACGTAGCGGAAGCGGCTCACCATCAGACCGCCGGCCACCAGCGCGACGACGAACGCGAGGATCAGCGCCCACAGGCCCTCGCGCTGCAGGTCCGCCAGCATCCAGACGAAGCCGCCGAGCAGCGCCGCGCCGGACGGGCTCGGCAGCCCTTCGAAATAGCGCTTGTCTGCGGTCGCGGCCCGTGAATTGAAGCGGGCGAGACGGATGCCGGCGCAGGCCGCATAGAAGAACGTGGCCAGCCAGCCGAGCCGGTACCAGATCTCGCCGTACTCGGCGATCCGCGCGACGCCCCAGGAGTAGGCCGCGACGGCCGGCGCGAGCCCGAAGGCCACCATGTCGGAGAGGCTGTCGAACTCCTTGCCGAATTCACTCTGCGTGTTGGTCCAGCGCGCGATGCGCCCGTCGAGGCCGTCGCAGACCATGGCGATGAAGATCGCGATGCCGGCACGGTCGAAATTGCCGTCCGTCGCGGCGACGATCGCGTAGAAGCCCGAGAACATCACGCCCGTCGTGAACAGTTGCGGCAACAGGTAGACGCCGCGGCTGCGCGGACGGACGGGAGTCGCCTCCGTTTCGGGGGATGGAGTCGTCATGGCGGGCGCCACCTGGCGTCGTGATCGGGGCGTTCCCATCATAGGTAGCCGCGGGGTCGGGCACAACGCAAGCGGCCCGCGCGCGACCGCGCGCACGCCGGTCGACCCGGCCCGCTCTGCTACCATACGCGCGCTTTTTTCCCGGCTTGCGGACACGCCATGCGACTCTCGACCTATCCCGTCAATACCCTGCGCGACGTGCCTGCCGATGCGGAGGTCGTGAGCCACCAGCTCATGCTCCGCGCAAGCATGATCCGACGCCTCGCCGCCGGTCTGTACACCTGGCTGCCGATCGGGCTGCGCGTGTTGCGCAAAGTCGAGCGGATCGTGCGCGAGGAGATGGACCGGGCCGGTGCGTTCGAGGTCCTGATGCCCACGATGCAGCCGGCCGAGCTATGGGTGGAGTCGGGCCGCTGGGACCTGTTCGGGCCGGAACTGCTGCGCATCACCGACCGGCACGAGCGGTCGTTCTGCTACGGCCCAACGCACGAAGAGGTGATCACCGACATCGCGCGGCGCGAGCTCAAGAGCTATCGACAGCTGCCGGTCAACTTCTACCAGATCCAGACCAAGTTCCGCGACGAGATCCGGCCGCGCTTCGGCGTGATGCGCGCGCGCGAGTTCACGATGAAGGACGCCTACTCGTTCCACCTCGACGCGGCCTCGCTCGAGGAGGGTTACCAGGCGATGTACCAGGCGTACTCGCGGATCTTCGAGCGCATGCAGCTGCGGTTTCGCGCCGTGCGCGCCGACACCGGCAGCATCGGCGGCAGCGCCTCGCAGGAATTCCACGTGCTCGCCGATTCCGGCGAGGATGCCATCGCGTTCTCCGACGCCGGCGACTACGCCGCCAATCTCGAGATGGCCGAGGCGCTTGCGCCGGTCGCGCCGCGCGGGCCCGCGACCGAGCCGCTGCGGAAGGTTGCGACGCCGGACACGCGGACGATCGAGGCGCTGACACGGTTCCTCGGCGTGCCGGCCGAGCGTTGTTTGAAGACCCTGCTGGTCGAGGCCCACGACGGCGCGGTCGCGATGGTCCTGCGCGGCGACCACGACCTCAACGCCGTGAAGGCGCAGAAGCTGCCGGGCGTGGTCGCGCCGCTGCGGATGGCCAACGCGGCGCAGATCGTGGCCGCGACCGGCGCCGAAGCGGGTTATCTCGGACCGGTCGGCCTGCGTTGCAAGGTGTATGTCGATCGCGCTGCCGCGCACGTTGCCGACTTCGTCTGCGGCGCGAACGAGCACGAGGCGCACCTGACCGGCGTCAACTGGGGCCGCGACCTGCCCGAGGGCGAGGTGGTCG
>DAIOWG010000227.1:0-5384 GCA_036758645.1 Dokdonella sp.
GCGTCGAAGCGCTCGAGGACGCGCTGCGCCAGCCCGCGCACGTGGCGGGCGGCCCGCGCATCGACGGCGCGACCCTGCAGCGCGCGCTCGCGGCGCTCGCGTGCGCACAGCCCCTCAATGCCGCGACCGGCGCGACGCATGCGGCCGCGTGGGCGCGCGCGGACGGCGCCCTCGCGCTGCTGCGCGAGGACGTCGGTCGCCACAATGCGCTGGACAAGCTGATCGGCGCGCTCGCGCTCGCGGGCCTGGACACCCAAGCGGGTTTCCTCGTCGTGACCAGTCGCGCCAGCAGCGAGATGGTGCAGAAGGCCGCGACCGCGCGCATCACGCTGCTCGCGGCGATCTCCGCGCCGACCGCGCTCGCGATCCAGCTCGCGGGCAGCAGCGGCCTGACCCTGGTCGGCTTCGCGCGACCCGGCAGCCACGTCGTCTACGCGCATGCGTGGCGCATCGCGGACGAGGCGCGCGCATGAACATCCCCTACCTCGTGAACATGGCCAACGACATCGCGGCGTTCTTCGCGAGCGAACCCGATCGCGAGGTCGCGATCGACGCGGTCGCGACGCACCTGCGCCGCTACTGGGCCCCGCGCATGCGCGCACAGCTGCGCGCGCATGCCGAGGGCGGCGGCGAAGGCCTCGGCGAACTCGCGCGCGCCGCGGTGATGAAGCTCGCTCGCGATCCGGCAGGCGATCGCGCCCCGTAGGCTGGACGCGCGCAGCGCGGCCGGCTGGCTTTGGCGCGCACCCCGGATCGGGGCGAGCGCGCCGGCCGACCTGCGGTCGTCCAGCCTACGGCACCAGCGCGAACGGGCACAGGTTGTTCCAGATCTGCGTGAGGTGGCTTTGCGTGTAGGCATGGCCACCGACGAACCAGCGCACGAACAGCGTCTCGCGGTCGCGCCAGCCGCCGGCGCGGAAGCGATCAGGATCGCCATCGGCGGTGTAGGGCGGCTGCATCAGCGGATCGCTGGTGCCGATATGGAGGTCGACCGGGATCTTCGGCTGCGTGCCCGCGAGCAGCGCCGCGCAGGTCGGCGGCCACGAGCCATCGTCCGTGCACGCGAACATCTCGAGCGAGCCCGCGCTGGTGCCGTACGCTGCGAAGAAGTCGGTGTTGCCGAGCGCAAGTGCGTGTCCGAAATGTGCACCCGCCGAGAAGCCCCACAGGTACACGCGGCTCGTCTCCACGTTGTATCGCGCGAACGTGTCATCGAGCGCGGCGCCGATCTCGGTCATGTCGCCGCTCGCACCCCAGCCGCCCTGGGACGAGGTGCCGACCGGCGCGAGCACGATGAAACCCGCTGCATCCGCGCGGGCAGACCAGTCGCTGCGCACCTGTTGTGCGTACGTCGCCATGCTCGCGGGTGGCGCCGACCCGCGCAATGCGAGCAGCAGCGGCCAGCTCTGCGCAGGCGAGTAGTTCGGCGGAAGATGCAGGTAGAACGTGCGATTGCCGAGCCCGGGCACGCTGATCGTGCGCGTGACGTCACCCGGATACGCTCCGCCGCTGCCGCCGCTCGGCAGATGTGGAACCGTCTCGCCCGTTTCGAAGCCGCTTCGGAACAGCGCGTCGGAGTCCGGGCACAGCGAACCGGGCAGCCGCACCGTTGCGGCCGCGGCCACGGCCGGCAGCAGCATGAGGCACAGCGTCGCGGCGATGTCACGCAGGCAATCGGGCATGGCGGCTCCTTCCCGCAAGCATGACGGTTTGGACGCTCGATGTCGGCACCGGCGCGTGCGGGTGCGATTCCGTACGCCAGCGTACGCAACGGCCGGGCGGCGGCCACCGTACGGTGGCGTTTGCGGCAGCGCACGATGGCAACTTCGCGGAACTTGAAGCTAAGATCGTCACCAGATCGTTACGATCCCGCAAAAAAACCGTTTCGCCAAAGGAGCGCTCCACATGCTGCGTACTTCCCGTCGTTCCCGGTCCGCGCCCGCGCTGGCCGCGCTCCCGCTGGCCCTGGCCGCCGCGCTCGCCGGCCATGAAGCACAGGCCGCGGGCTTCCAGCTCAAGGAAAACAGCGTGCAGGGGCTCGGCCGCGCCTACGCGGGCAGCGCCGCGGCGCCCGACGACTGCTCGGCCGTCGTCAACAATCCGGCTGCGCTCGGCGAGCTCGGCGACAAGAGCTGCCTGCAGGCCGACCTCAACGTCATCAACTTCAAGACCGAATTCAAGGGCGGTGGCACCGACTTCCTCGGCCGGCCGCTGACGGGTGGCGACGGCGGCGACGGCGGCCTCACCAAGCCGGTGCCGGCCTCGTACTACACCCGTTCCGTCAACGACCAGTTCGCGATCGGCTTCGGGCTCGGCGCACCGTTCGGCTTCCAGACCGAATACAAGGATGCATGGGTCGGCCGTTACGAGGCGCTGCTGTCGAAGGTCGAGGCGATCGACCTGACGTTCGCGGGTTCGTTCCGCATCAACGACCAGTTCTCGATCGGCGCCAACGTGTTCGCGCAGCACACCAGCGCCGAACTCACGCAGGCGATCGATTTCGGCACGATCCTCGCGGGCCCGACCAACGGCGCGGTGCTTCCGCAGGAAGCGGACGGATTCGGCGGCCTCGAAGGCGACGACTGGGGCTTCGGCTTCGGGCTCGGCCTGCTCTGGAAGCCGACCGATTCCGATCGCATCGGCCTCAACTACCATTCCGAGGTCAAGCACACGCTCGAGGGCGACGGTACCTTCCTCGTGCCCTCGAACATCCTGCCGCTGCTGAACGGTGCGTTCGTCGACACCGACGGCAAGGCGGACTTCGACACGCCGTGGTACGTGACCGCGAGCTGGTGGCACGACGTCAACGACCGTTTCAGCTTCGGCGTCGACCTGAGCTACACCAACTGGTCGAGCCTCGAGCAGCTCGTCGTCGACTACGCAAACCCGGTGCAGCCGGACTCGGTCGCGGACTTCCACTGGAACAACACCTGGTTCTACTCGATCGGCGGCGACTATCGCCTCGACGATCGCTGGACCGTGCGCGCGGGCATCGCCTACGACGAGACCCCGACCCACGACGGCACGCGCACGCCGCGCGTCCCCGACGGCAACCGCACCTGGTTGGCGATCGGCGCGAGTTACCAGTACAGCGAGCAGATGCGCATCGACGCAGGCTATGTGCGCCTGGTCGTCGACGATGGCGACATCGACCACACCTCGGCCACCTTCAGCAACCTCGAAGGCCACTTCGAGAGCTCGGGCAACGTGTTCGGCATCTCGGGCCAGTACCGCTTCTGATCACGCGCTTCTGGGGAGGAGCGGCGGGCGCCTTCGGGCGCCCGCTTTTTTCGTGGGTAGCCAGGAGAATTCAAGCACAGAACGCGAACAGGGGATCAAGGGACTGAACCGCGAACGACACGAAAAAGTGGATCGAAGAGGCGGGGACAGCGAGCCCGCGCAAGGCCGAGCTGCTTGGAGTTCGACAAGCGTCGAGTGCCCGTGCGTCCGCTGGTTTCACCCTTGCCTGCTTGTTCCTTCGTGGCCTTCGCGTCCAATCCCTGGCTTCGGTGATGGCTGCAGCAGCGCCTACTGACCGCGCCGGCGGCGGTGGTCGGTCCAGAAGGCCATCGCGCCGCGCAGCAGCAGGGCGACCACGACGATGGCGCCGACGAACTCGAGCAGTACGGCCATGCATGCCTCCGGACGATGCGTGCGCGGCGCGCGCCGCCATGGCGCGAGCGTAGCAGCTCGCCGCGCTCGCCCGCTCAGGGCCGCTCGAAGCCGTCGTCGAACACGTCGTCCCAGGTCTGGTTCTCGTACGCGCCGACGTCGGTCGCGCCGAAGCGTTCGCGCGGATTCGCGTCGAGGTCGAGCACGCTCACCGGCGTGTTCGGAACCGGCGCGACGCCGCGGTTGATCAGTGGCGAATCGTTGCGCAGGCGGTAGTCGCGGTTGGGCGCGTCGACGAAACCGGGATCGCCGGACAGGGGATCCGTGCTCGCGATCGGCAGGTTGCCGCCGACGGTGCCGATCAGGCTCGATGCGGCCGCCACGCTGCCGTCTCCGATGCCGATCACCGCGCCGCCTTCGAGATTGAGGTCGGAGATCGCATTGTCGGCGAACACGCTGTTGACGATGTCCATGTGCACGCCGCCCGCGAGGCCGGCGTGCAGGCCGCAGCCGCGCGGACCCTGGCCGGCGCAGCGGCCGCCGACGAACGTGCTGTTCGCGACGACCACCGCATGCGCGACGCCTTCCTGGGTCGCGTTCACCGTGATGGCTGCGTGGCCGTACGCGCTGCCCGCCGCGCTGTTGCCTGCGAACAGGCTGTTGGCGATGCGCACGAGGCCGTTCTTCACGTAGAGGTTGGCGCCGCCGCCGAAGTAGCCCTCGTTGTCGGCGACGATGAGGTTCTCGAGCCTGAACTCGGCGAGCGAATCGGCGAACGAATTGAGGTCGAGGCCGCCGCCGCGTTCGAACGTGGCCGAGTCGCCCCAGCCATTGCGCACGCTGAGGTTGTAGACCGCGAAGCTCGCGAACGCGCTCGTGCCCGCCTCCGGGAAATAGGCGATGCGCAGCACCTGGTGCTGGCCGGCGCCATCGAGGATCGTGCGCGAGGCATCCAGGCGCATCTGCGCGCAGTCGTTGCCGTCGACGTGATACCAGCCGCCGGTGAGAGCGAGCCAGCCGGCATTCTGCGAGTTGTAGGCGAACGAGCCGTTGAAGGTCGTGTAGATCCCTTCGCGCAACTTGATCTCGTCGTCGCCGGGCGACGCGGCCGCCGCGGTCAGTGCCTGTTGCAGTTCGTTGTGGTCGCGCACGCACCAGCTGTCCGCGCGGACCTCGATGGCCGTCGCGAAGAGCAGTACGCCCGCCAGTCCGATGATCGCCGTACGCATGTCGTGTCCCGTTCCGGATGCCTCACTCCGAATACGGGAAGCGGGGGCGAAAACCCGAACGGGTTTGCGCGGATCGCCCACAGGGTGGGCTCCTACGGCGTAAACCCGTAGGAGCGCACCCTGTGCGCGATCGCGCCAATGCGAATGCCCGCGAGCGATCGGTGTGCTGCGCGGATCGCCCACAGGGTGGGCTCCTACAGCGAAAATCCGTAGGAGCGCACCCTGTGCGCGATCGCGCCGATTCGAATGTCGTCGCGCAGCCGGCTTCCGCGCGGATCGCCCACAGGGTGGGCTCCTGCGGGGACGGCAGCGGACCGCGCGCGCGGGAAGCCGCGCGAGCGACCCTACTCCCCGAGCGTCAGCAGCGACGCATTGCCGCCCGCGGCGGTGGTGTTGATCGTCAGCGTACGCTCGGTCGCGAACCGAACGAGGTAGTGCGGTCCGCCGGCCTTCGGGCCGGTGCCGCTGAGGCCTTCGCCGCCGAACGGCTGCACGCCGACCACCGCGCCGATCTGGTTGCGGTTGACGTAGCAGTTGCCGACC
>DAIOWG010000228.1:0-5362 GCA_036758645.1 Dokdonella sp.
TTCCCAGCAGGTGTTGTAGACCAGGCTGCGCGAGGTCACCGCGTCGAAGATCCTCGGGTCGAGCTTGTCGCGCAGGGTCGGATGGGCCATCGCCGGCAGTGCCGCAGGTACGATGGCGTGCACGCTATCCAGCCGATGTGACAGCCGCATGGCCGAGGCCGTGTCACGGCCGCGCAATCCTGCCGACGCCCACCGGCAACCGCATCGAAACGCGCGCGTGACGCGAGCGAGCGAGCATGCGCCCGACCGGAAGGAGGGGCGCGATGAACCGCATCTCGTATCGCAGCGTGTTCGTTTCCGACGTCCACCTCGGCTTCGCCGATTGCCAGGCGGGATTGCTGCTCGACTTCCTGCGTTCGATGCGCTGCGAGCGCCTGTACCTGGTCGGCGACATCATCGACCTCGAGAACATGGCGCGCCGGCCGTACTGGCACGCGAGTCATGGCGCTGTCGTCGCCGAAGTGCTCTCGATCGCGGCAGGTGGCGCGCGCGTGACCTACATTCCCGGCAACCACGACGCGCCGCTGCGCCAGCTCGCAGGCCAGCGCATCGCGGGCATCGAGTTTGCGCTCGATGCGACGCACGTCGCCGCGGACGGCCGGCGCTACCGCGTATCGCACGGCGACGAGTTCGACGCGTGCCGTTCGACGCCGGCCTGGCTGCTGAGACTCGGTGACATGCTGCAGGGCGTCGTCTGCGCGCTCAACCGCCACTGCAACCGCTTGCTGAGGCTCTGCGGCCTGGACTACCGACCGCTGTCGGTTGGCATCAAGGCGCGCATCGGCGCGGCGCGCCGCTTCATCGACGACTTCGAGCGGCGCGTGGCCGAGCACGCGGGCCGCGCGGGATATGACGGCCATATCTGCGGCCACATCCATTTCGCCGCGATGCGCGAACACGCAGGCGCGCTCTACCTCAACGACGGCGACTGGGTCGAACACTGCACCGCGCTGGTCGAGCATGCCGACGGCACGTTCGAGCTTCTGCACTGGACCGGTCGGCGGGTGAGCCTCGCGCAGCGCCGCGCGCAGCCGATCGCGCTGCCGGCGGCCGCCTGATCGATCCGCTGGCGTTACCAGGTGCCCACATTGCCGATTTCGCCGACAACGCACAGAACGAGGGAGTCGGTCGGGACGAAAAGCGGCAAGGTGAAGCGGAAGCCCCGGAGGAATGACGCGCCGTAAACACCGCAGGCTGGGGAATGCCCTGCAACCTGGGTCAGGCCTCCAGCCTCCTGCGGAGATCTTCGGATGCCACGAAAACGTACTCCCTTCCCTGCTCGTCTTGGCGCAGGAGCTTGGCCTTGACCAGGCCGATGAGGTCGGATCGCGCGGTGCCGTACGCGACATCGTGCGTCCGCCGGTGCACCGCGATCGTGAACGGTTTTCCGGGATGTTTGAGCGCGTTGAGCAGCAGCGCGCGTTGGCGATGGTTGAGGCGGCGCGCGAGCCGGCTGCCTGGCTTCAGCAGCAGTTCTGCCTCATGCAATGCACGTTGCTTGCGCGCGATGTAGGCGTGCACGCCATCGATGGCCTTGAGCAGCACGTCGAGCTGGTGGGAGACGAAGTAGCTCGCATCCGCATCGTCCGACTCCGTGTACAAACAGGACCGGGTGTACTGTGCAGGCGCTTGCCTGAGGATGCTGGAAATCGAGAAGTACTCGGCCATCCAGAAGCCCGAGCGCAGCATCGACCAGTAGAACAGCGCGCGCGCAGTGCGTCCGTTGCCGTCGACGAACGGATGGTCGTATCCGATCATGAAGTGAACCAGGATCGCGCGCACCACCGGATGGACGAAGCCCTCGGTCGCCTCTTCGCTGTTGGCGAAATCGCACAGCACCTGCAGTCGCTGCGGCAACTCCGTTGCAGCGGGCGGGACGTGCAGCACGTTGCCGCTTTCGTCCTGCACGACGATGTCTTCGTCGGCCGTGCGGAAGCGGCCGGATGCGCCGCCGTCATCCAGGGTGCCGTCGGTGAGCATCCGGTGGATCGCGAATACGGTGTCGGGCGTCAACGGTTCGCCCATCCATCGCTTCAGCTCTCGCATGGTCGTGAAGTTGTTGACGATCATGCGCTCGCCGTGGTCGCGGGGCGGCCGACCCGAGCGCAGCATTTCCTTCGCGACCGCCGTCGTGGTGGCCGCCCCTTCGAGTTGGGAAGAGGTCATCGCCTCCTCCATCAGCGAACGGACCAGGTAGTGCTGCTGCATCGCGTCCGGCGGAACGGCATCCGCTCCCTGCAACGCGCCCGCCGCATCGCGCGCCACGTGGAAGAGGCGGCGCTGGATGCTGTCGCTGGTCGAGACGCCGAAAGGACTGCCGGTCTTGTCGCGCAGCGGCAGATCCTTGCGAAGCGCACTTCGCGCGATCTTGATCCCCAGCCACCACTGTCCGGTATCGAGCCCGTCTGGCGCCGTGAAATGCCTCAGGAGGTCCCAGTGCACGTACTCGCCCTTCACCTCGGCGCCCTGGCTGCGCGCAAGGATTCGGCCGAGATGGGGTTCGTTTGCCCGCAACAGCTGCGCAAACGGGGGCGGCGGCACCGGGCGCTTCATGAGGATCCTGTCAGCTATCTATCAAAACCTACACCAATTGATAGATATTTGACACCAAGCGCGCAAGCTATTGAATATGGACGAGAAAGCGAGACGGTGCAGGGCCCGCGCGAAGGAAGTGCCTCGGCGCCGGTCGCTCAGCCGTACGGCGGCAGTTCGTAGACGTAGACCGAGATCGTCCCGGTCGCGGTGCCGCCGCGGCCGTCGGAGACGGTGTACTCGAACCAGTCCTGCCCGAACCAGCCGTGCACCGATTCGTAGTGCACGCTGCCGTCGGGGTTGAGCGTGACGGTATTGGTCGGCAACGGACCCGTGTGGTTGACCGACACCACGGTCAGCACGTCGCCGTCGGGATCGGACGCCGCCTGCAGCACGGGGATGTCGATCGAGCTGCCCTTGAGCACGCGCACCGACAACGGCCCCGCGACCGGCGGCTGGTTCGGGGCGCTCACGGTGACGTGCACGGTCGCGCTCGCTTCGCCACCACGACCATCGCTGATCGTGTAGCCGAAGCTGTCTTCTCCGAGGTAGCCGGGCGCGGGCGTGTAGCTGACGCCGCCGGCCGTCGCGACCGCGGTGCCGTGGGCGGCGCCGGACACCGCGATGACGCCGAGCGGATCGCCGTCCGGATCGCTGTCGTTGGCGAGCACCGCGACCGGATTGTCCTGCGAGTCCGGCGCGACCGCGATCGTGTCGTCCTGCGCGACCGGCGGCTGGTTGAGGTATTCCTTCGGCCCGAGCGTGGTCGTGCTCGAAGTCTGCTCGAACCGGTACACGTCGACGGTGCGCTTGTGCTCGGCCGGGTTGCGCAATGCGCGCTCGATCCAGGCTGGCGGCACGGCGACCGGCTCGCGCACCCATTCGACCTTCGATTCCGGCGGCGGCGGGGGCGGCGCGACGGTGCGCTCCTCGATCGTGAGGAAGTCGACGTCGACGCGGCGGTTCTTCTGCCGGTTCTGCGGCGTGTCGTTCGGGAACCAGGGGTCGAGTTCGCCCTCGCCGCGCGTGTCGATCTGGTCCGGCGGCACTCCGCGCGAGACCAGGTAGCGCTTCGCGCTTGCGGCGCGTCGCTCCGACAGTTTCTGGTTGTAGGCAACGCTGCCGATCGCGTCGGCGTGGCCCACCACCGAGATGCGGCTGACGCGCTCGACGCCGTTGAGCTTCGCGACGAGTTCGTCGAGCGCGGCAATCGCGTCCGGCCGCAGGTCGTCGTGGTCGAAGTCGAAGAACGCGTCGCCGTCGAGGCGCACCTCGTTGCGGATCACCTGCGGCGCCGCCGGCGGCGCCGGATCGGCGACGCTGCGCTCGACCTCCACCATCCGGTAGGGCTCGCGCGCGCGATGGTTCTCGCCGATGTCGTAGCGCAGCAGCAACCACGCGCGCGTGTCGTTGCGGTCGACCTCGAAATCACCGTTCTTGCGCAGGCCCTCGCCGAGCAGCGACAGGCTGAACCCCGTATTGGCGAAGTACTTGTCGAGTCCGAGCGAGACCGTCCACTGGTCCGAATCGTGGTCGCCGCGCTCGTAGTCGAGGCCGCCGCGCAGGCGCAGCAGCGGCGCGTCGAAGTAGCGCCCGAAACGCACGCCGACGCCGTTGTCGTACGGATGCTCGAACAGTTCGGTCAGCGTCTCGATCGTCTGTGTCTGCGTGTAGTCGCCGTTCTCGTCGCTGCCGGTGATCTGCGTGACATCGGTCACCCGCGTGCTGCCCGCGAAGCGCGAGCCCGAAGTCGCATGCATCAGGTAGCCGTCGATCGAGAAGTCACGCTTCTCCCAGCCGAGGCCGAGCGAGACCTTGCGGTCCTTCCACGCGTTCTGGTCGAACGCGCCGAATGCCTTCAGCACGCTGGCGGATCCGGCCTCCTCGACGGCTGCGCGCGCGTCGCCGCGCAGCCAGTGGTAGCCGAGCTGCACGCCGCCGGCACCGCCGTGGCCGAGCCAGAGCTGGCCGAGCCAGGCACGCTCGTCGGTCTTGCCGAAGATCGCGAGCACCTCGCCGAGCACGTCGCCATCGTCGTCGATGCCGAGCGACACACGTGCATTCGATCCGACATAGGTGATCGGCACGCTCGCATCGGAACCGGGCTGCGGCCCGGCCGGCGTGCCGGACGGCGCGACCTGCGCGCAGAGCGTGGACGACAGAGCAATTCCGATCGCGACCGGCAACAGTTTGCGACGAGCCATGACACCCTCCCGAGTCGATGCAGCAGTCCTTGCGGGCTCGACCCGACCGCATCAGGGCGGTTCGAACCCGGCACCACCATGCCCTTGTGGAAAACGCGTCACCGCGCGATCCGGCGCGCAGTATCACCGATATCACGGATGCCTCCAACCGCCGATCGCGGGCGACCGGCGTATCATGGCGGGCCCGCTTTCCCGGAAACCCCGATGACCCTTGCTCCCGACACGCGCGCCCGCATCGAGGCGCTGCTCGCCGACCACCCGGTGGTCCTGTTCATGAAGGGCACGCGCGAGGCGCCGCAATGCGGCTTCTCGGCTGCCGCGGTCGACCGCCTCGACAGCCTGCTGGAGGACTACGCGACCGTCGACGTGCTCGCCGACGAGGAGATCCGCTCCGGCATCAAGGCTTTCGGCAACTGGCCGACGATCCCGCAACTGTATGTCGGCGGCGAACTCGTCGGCGGATCGGACATCGTGCAGGCGATGTTCGATTCGGGCGAACTGCACCGCCTGCTCGGCGCGACCGAACCGGATCGCTCCCCGCCCGAGCTCAGGATTTCGGACGCGGCGGTCGAGAAGGTGCGTGCCGCGCTCGACGAAGCCGGTGACCTGCGCCTGTTTCTGATCGT
>DAIOWG010000229.1:0-5332 GCA_036758645.1 Dokdonella sp.
TCGACGAGGCACCAGAGGAATCCGAGGCCGAATGCGGCGAGCGAGAGCAACGCGATCCCGAAGCGCAGGATCGCCCGCGGCCAGGGCAGCGCGCCGCCTTCGGCGGCGATGATGCGAATGCGCCATGCGCGCATGCCGAGCGTCTGGCCGCCGCGCGTCCACGACAACACGAAGTAGCCCGCGCTGACGGCGAGCAGCGCGAGCTGCAGCGCGAGCCGGTAACCCGCCGGCGGATGCGCGACATCGACGTCGCCGTGTACCGCGAGCAGCCCCAGCCCCGCGGTCGCCATCCACAACGCCGCGAGCGGGAACACGTCATAGGCGAGCGCGAAGAGGCGCAGGTGCAGCGGCGCCGGCGTGGCAGTGGGCATCGGAACGGGGCTCGGGGATGACGGCGCGCAGGTTCGCGGTTTAGGCTCGACTGCGCAAGCGCATGCAGGCCCCGATGAACCCGAAACCCGTTCCAGCGCCGAACGTCGCGGTCGCCGCGCCGAGACGTCGTGGGCGCCCGCCTGCGGCGCCGGTCGCGGCGCCCGACGCCGCGGCGATCGCGGCGTTCATCGAGCGCGCATGGTCCGAGCTCGGCCTCGCCGACAATACGCTCGCGAGCTATCGACTCGACCTCGAGGGCTTTGCGCGCTGGCTCGCGACGCGCGGCAGCTCGCTGTCGGGCGCCACGCGCGCGGACCTGCAGGCCTATCTCGGGCAGCGCAGCCGCGGGACCGCCGACGGCGGCAGCGGCCACACCGCGCGTTCGAATGCGCGCCTGTTGTCGAGCCTGCGCCACTTCTACCGCGCGCTCGTGCGCGATGGCCGAATCAAGGCAGATCCGACCCTGCTCGTCGATGCGCCGAAGCTGCCGCGCAGCCTGCCCAAGGCGCTGTCCGAACGCGAGATCGAAGCCCTGCTGCAGGCGCCGACCGACAGCGCGCTCGGCCTGCGCGACCGCGCGATGCTCGAGCTCATGTATGCGACGGGCCTGCGCGTCAGCGAACTCGTCGGCATCGCGGCGACCCAGGTCAACCTGCGCCAGGGCGTGCTGCGCGTGGTCGGCAAGGGGGGCAAGGAGCGCCTGGTGCCGCTCGGCGAGGAGGCGGCGCACTGGCTCGCGCGCTATGTCGCGGAGGCGCGCCCGCAGCTGCTGAAGGGAGCACGCAGCGAGGCGTTGTTCGTCAGCAACCGCCGTGCAGCGATGACGCGGCAGATGTTCTGGACCCTGGTCAAGCGCCACGCGCGGGTCGCCGGGATCCCGGCGGCGCGCATCTCGCCGCATGTGCTGCGCCATTCGTTCGCGACCCACCTGCTCAACCACGGCGCCGACTTGCGCGCGCTGCAGTTGATGCTCGGCCACGGCTCGCTTTCGACGACCCAGATCTACACGCTGGTCGCGCGTGAGGGTCTCAAGCGCCTGCACCAGCGCCACCACCCGCGCGGCTGAACGCCGCAGTGCCGCGCAAGTCCGCGACCGGCCTCACTATCCGGGCGGGCGCTCGCATGAGACAATCAAAGGTCCCCGACCGCGGGGAACCCCGGAGCCGCGACGTGGTCAACAGCCTGATGCCGGCCGCATGCAAGATCGCGTGCGCGCAGCCGGTCCGGAGTTCCGCCACGTTGCCTGCGAGGTTCCCGATGCGTGCTTTGCCGTTCCTCTCCAGCCTGCTGCTGGCTGCCCCCGTGTTCGCCGCGACGCCCGAGGAAACGGTGCAGAAGGCGATGTCGGTGATGGCGCCGGGCGTCAAGGTCGATGCCGTGCAGGCGTCGCAGATCCCGGGGTTCTACGAGGCGGTCGCGGGTGGGCAGTTCGTGTACGTGACGACGGACGGGCGCTTCCTCGTCGATGGCAGCGCCTACGACGTCGCCGCCAAGCGCGACCTCACCGAGGCTTCGCGCGCGAACGCGCGGCGCATCGCGCTGTCGAAGATCGGGCCCGACAAGCGCATCGTGTTCGCCCCGCAGGCACCGGTCGAGACGCGCCACACGGTCACCGTGTTCACCGACATCGATTGCCCGTTCTGCCGCCGCTTCCACGAGCAGATCGCGCAGTACAACGCGAAAGGCATCGCGGTCGACTATCTGTTCTACCCGCTGACGATCCACCCGGGCGCCGACGCGAAGGCGATCGCGGTGTGGTGCGCGAAGGACCGCGCGAATGCATTCACCGCCGCGATGTCGGGCCAGGATCCGGGCAAGGGCACTTGCCCGAATCCGGTCGCCGAGCTGACCCAGCTCGCGCAGTCGCTCGGAATCGGCGGCACGCCGACGCTGCTGGCGCCGGATGGCAGCCAGCTTCCCTCGCAGGTTGCGATGTCGCCTGACCGACTCGCCGCCGAACTCGACCGAATCGCCGCCGCCAAGGCGAACTGACAGGAATGACATGATGACGTTTTCCGCAATCGCCGGCGCCGCGCCTGCCCTCGTCCACCCGGCTGTCCGCGGCCTGCTCGCCGCGGCCCTGCTCGGTGCTCCGCTCGCGCACGCGGCCGACTCGCCGGCCGACGCGGCCGCCCGCAACGCGCTGCAGCAGCTGGTACCGCAGGCCAAGATCGATTCGGTCGAACAGGCGCCGCTGCCTGGCTTCCGCCAGGTCATCGTCGGCGGCCAGATGGTCTACGTCAGCGACGACGGCAAGTACCTGATGCAGGGCACGCTGTACGACATCGGGTCGCGTCGCGACTTGACCGCGGCGCGACTCGCGGTCGAGAGCAAGCGCAAGGTCGACGCGGTCGGCGCCGACAAGCGCATCGTGTTCTCGCCGTCGGGCAAGGCGCAGTACAAGATCACGGTGTTCACCGACATCGACTGTGGCTACTGCCGCAAGCTGCACGCAGAGGTCGGCGAGCTCAACAAGCGCGGCATCGAGGTCGACTACCTGTTCTTCCCGCGCAGCGGCGTCGGCACGCCGTCGTTCGACAAGGCCGTGTCGGTATGGTGCGCCGACGATCGCAAGAGTGCGCTCACCGATGCCAAGGCCGGCAAGGATCCGGCGCCGAAGAAATGCGACAATCCGATCTCGGAGCAGTTCGCGCTCGGCATGCAGGTCGGCGTGACCGGCACGCCGACGATCATCGCGCCCGACGGCAGCAAGATCGGCGGCTACCTGCCGCCGGACGACATGCTCGCGAAGCTGAAGTCGCTCGAGCAAGGCAAGCTCGCGGCGAACTGAAGCCGTTCACGGGGACGGCGCGCATGACCTGCGCACGTCCCCTCGACCGCGCCGCGTGACGCCTGCCGGACGCCCTGGCGCCATGCCATCGGCTATCATAGCGGGCTCCGCACACGCTGCCGCGCCATGATCGTCCTCGACGGCTTCCCCGCGCTGTCCCCGTTCCGCATCGATCGATTGAACCAGGCGCTTGCGCGCGTGGTGCCGGGCGCCCGCGTGCTCGCGACGCGCCATGTCTACCTCGTCGATTCGCACGACGGCGCCGCGCTCGACCTCGCGCGACTTCGCGAAGTCGTGCAGGCGACACCCGATCCCGCCCGCTCCGCCACGCTGTGGGTGGTGCCACGGCTCGGGACGCGCTCGCCCTGGTCGAGCAAGGCGACCGAGATCCTCGTCGATTGCGGTTTCCCGGTGCGCCGCATCGAGCGAGGTACCGCGTTCGAGCTCGAGGGCGCGCCTGCGCCGGACAGCGCGCAATGGCTCGGCATGCTGCCCGCGCTGCATGATCCGATGACGCAATCGGTGGTGGCGGCGCTCGCGGACGCACGCGTGTTCGAAGCCGGCCCGCCGCGCGCACTCGAGCGCGTCAGCCTCGGCACCGACGGCATCGCCGCGTTGCGCGCGGCCAACGCGCGGCTTGGCCTCGCGCTGGCCGACGATGAAATCGAGTACCTCGACGCGCAGTACCGCGCACTCGCACGCGACCCTTCCGATGCCGAACTCATGATGTTCGCGCAGGCGAACTCCGAGCATTGCCGGCACAAGGTGTTCAACGCGCACTACACGCTCGACGGCGTGGTGCAGGAAAAGTCGCTGTTCGGGATGATCCGCAACACGCATGCGGCTTCGCCCGCGCATACCCTGTCCGCCTACCACGACAATGCCGCGGTGATCGCGGGCAGCGTCGCGCAGCGCTGGTTCGCCGATCCTGCCGATTCGACCTGGCGAGCGCACGTCGAAGACGTGCCGTTCGCGATCAAGGTCGAGACCCACAACCATCCGACCGCGATCTCGCCCTACCCGGGCGCGTCGACGGGATCGGGTGGCGAGATCCGCGACGAAGGCGCGACCGGCCGCGGCGGCAAGCCGAAGGCCGGCCTGGTCGGCTTCACCGTGTCGGACCTTCGCATCCCGGGACTTGCCCGCCCGTGGGAACGCGAGCGCGCGTTGCCGCCGCGCTTCGCGAGCGCGTTCGAGATCATGCGCGATGGTCCGCTGGGTGGTGCCGCATTCAACAACGAATTCGGGCGGCCCTGCCTCGGCGGCTACTTCCGCGCATTCGAGCAACCGGGCGACGCACCCGGCCTCGTGCGCGGTTACGACAAGCCGATCATGATCGCAGGCGGGCTCGCGAACCTGCGCGCCGCGCACGTGGACAAGCGAACGCTGCGTGACGGCGATGCGGTGATCGTGCTGGGCGGGCCGGCGATGCTGATCGGACTTGGCGGCGGCGCGGCTTCTTCGGTCGCGGCCGGCAGCAGTTCGGAGCAGCTCGACTTCGCCTCGGTGCAGCGTGACAACCCCGAAATGCAGCGGCGCTGCCAGGAAGTCATCGACGCGTGCTGGGCACGCGGCGACGACAACCCGATCGTCTCGATCCACGATGTCGGCGCCGGCGGCCTCTCGAATGCGATCCCGGAGATCCTGAACGACTCGGGCGTCGGCGGGCGCATCGAACTGCGCGCGATCCCGAGCGACGATCCGCAGCTGTCTCCGATGCAGATCTGGTGCAACGAATCGCAGGAACGCTACGTGCTCGGCGTGAGGCCCGATGACCTCGCCGTCTTCGAATCGATCTGCGCACGCGAACGCTGCCCGTTCGCCGTCGTCGGCACGGCGACGGCCGAGCGCCGCCTGGTGGTGATGGATTCCCCGCCCGGCTCCGCCGAATCCCCGGCTCCGGATCCCGACATTCGGCTCGACGTCATCGACCTGCCGCTCGATGTCCTGTTCGGCAAGCCGCCGCGCATGCAGCGCGACGCGCATCGCCGTCCCGCGCGCATCGAACTCGTGCCCGACACCACCGGCATCACGCTCGAGGACGCGGTGAAGCGCGTGCTGCGCGTGCCTTCGGTCGGCAGCAAGTCGTTCCTCGTGACGATCGGCGACCGCAGCGTCGGCGGCCTGTGCTCGCGCGATCCGATGGTCGGCCCGTGGCAGGTGCCGGTC
>DAIOWG010000230.1:0-5317 GCA_036758645.1 Dokdonella sp.
GCTGCTCGCGCTGGTAGCGCGCGATGATCTGCGCTTCGGTTTCGATCTCGAGCTTTCGCAGCTGCTCGCGCAGTCGCGCGACGGTCTGGTCGAGCTCGACGAGGTTGAAGCGGAAGGTCGAGATCTGCTGTTCGAGGCGCGAGCGGTAGATCGACACCTCACCCGCATAGTTCACGAGCGAGTCGAGCAGGTCCGAACGCACGCGGATCATTTCCTGCGGCGCGTGCGCGACTTCTTCCTGTTCGAGCGCGGTGGCCAGGTGGCGCGGCGCCGGGCGCTGCGGCTGTTCGGCCGCGGGTGCGTCCGGAGCCGGGGTGGTCGCTGGCGTCGGTGCCGCCTCCGCGGCGAATGCGTCCGGTGCCTCGGCGGCGGCCTCCGGATCGAGTCCGCCGACGAGGCTTTCGAAGCGCGCGATCGCATGCGCGGGCATCGCGATCGCACGTCGCTGCGCGACACGCTGCACGAGCACGTGCAGGCGATCGAAACCGCGTTCGAGCGACTCGACCGCGGCGCGGTTCACCTCAAGCCGGCCTTCGCCGACGGCATCGACGAGCGACTCCATCGCATGGCTCAGGTCGCCGATCGGGGCGAGGCCCGCCATGCGTGCGCCGCCCTTGAGCGTATGCAGGTCTCGCTGCAGGCCGGTGATCGGCGCGCGATCGGACGGCGCCTCGCGCAGGTGCGCGACCAGCGCGTCGGCGTGGTCGAGGATGTCCGCGCTTTCCTGCACGAAGATGTCGAGCAGGTCGTCATCGGCATCGGCGACATCGAGCGCGCCTTCGGGTTGCGGATCGTCGGCGAGCGGCGGCGAGCGCGGCCCATCGAGCGTCGCCGGGGCGTGCTTCGCGGCGGCCGCCGACGCGGACGCCTCGAGCGGCGTTTCGGTCGGCGTCGCGTCGGCGACCGGCTCCGCCGTGTCCGGCACCGAGATCTCGGCCTGATCGAACCGTGCGACCTCCGGAACTTCCGGCACCAGCTCATCGGTGGCTTCGGTCGATGCCCACTGCGCGGCCAGATCAAGCCCTGACGCGTCCGCTGGCGTGTCCAGTTCCGCGAGCTCGAAGGTGGTGACTTCGCTCGCTTCGACGACTGCGTCGTCCGACTCCGTCTCCTCGACGAACGCGGACAGCGCCTCGTCGTAGCTCATCAGGGGCGCCGCGTCGGTGTCCTCTTCGGCTTCGGCTTCAGCGTCGGCATCGGCCGCCGACAGCTCGCCGAGCATTGCCTCGAACACGTCGTCACGGGCGACAGCAGGGGTTTCGGTCTGGCTGATTTCTGGTGGCTGCGGGACCTCGAAATCCGCGAGCGCGGCACTGACGTCGGCGACGAACGGATCGACCGGCGGCACCGGCTCCGAGGTCAGCTCGATGATGTCCTGCCACAGCGCTTCCTCGTCGGCAGCGGCGCTCGCAGGCGCGGCGCCGAGCGCCTCGACGGCGTCGCTGGCCCAGACGTCGGCCGTATGGACATCCGGCAATTCGTCGCGCAACGCGACCATGCGAGCGACCAGGGCGGTCGAATCGGGCAGGTCGCTGCGCCCGGCCTCGAGGCGCGCCATGGCCTCGCGCGTGAGCGCGATGGTGTCGCGCAACGCATCGATGCCTTCGGGTGACGGTGGCACGCCGATGCCGCGCAGGCGCTTGATGTAGTGCTCCAGCGGTGCGAGCACGTTGCCGATGGCCGGGATCTCGACCATCGCGATCGCGCCGTTGAGCGTGTGCGCGGCGCGCAGCAGCGGTTCGCTCGCGGGCACGACGGTCGGCTCGCAGCGCGCGAGGTAGTCGTCGATCACGCCGAGGTGGGCGGCGACTTCGCTCTGCAGGATGTCGAACAGCACGGGGTCGATATTCGGCAACGGGCCCGCGACGAGTTCGGCCGCGGCGCCGCTGAAGTCGGCCTCGCCTGCGAGGCTGCCACTCGACTGCACCGAGGCATCGAGTGCAGGCGTCGCATCGTGGTCGACGCGCACGCGCCGGCGCACGGTGCGGCGCACCTTGCGCGTACCCGCCGACGTCGCGGGGACGCTCGCTTCCTCACCGGCCGCGATGCGGTCGGCGGTGTCCATGATGCCCGCGATGTTGGCGCGCCCGCCGTTCTCGCCGCGCAACGCGCCGAGCAGCACCGGGATCGCGTCGACGGCGTGCTGGACCAGCGCGACCACCGACGGGCTCGGCTGGATCGAGCGGTCGAGCACGCGGTTGAGCATGTTCTCGACCTTCCAGCTGAACTCGCCGAGCGCAAGCGCTCCGACGAGGCGGCCCGAACCCTTGAGCGTATGGAACGATCGCCGGATGGCCTTGAGTTCGTCGAGGTTGTCGGGTGCGCGCGTCCACAGCGGCAACTGCTGGCGCAGGTTCGTGATCTCTTCCTGCACTTCCTCGATGAAGACTTCGCGGATGTCGTCGTCGATTTCCTCGCCGGCCGCACCTTCGAATCCGGCCACCACGACATCGTCGGTGGCGACGTCTTCCTCGATGACTTCCTCGACCTCGACCCAGCCGTCGTCCGACGCGGCGTCCGCGCCGCCGTGCGGGCTGGTTTCGGCAAGACGCAGCCCGGAGACATCATGTTCCGGCACCGCCTGGTCGCGCGCTTCGCCGATCACGAGATCGCCGAGGTCGAGGCCGGGCGCGACTTCGATCGTCGGCAGCGATGCGGTCGCGTCAGGCAGGAAATGGCGGGCGGCGCTGTCGACCGGTTCGGGCGCAGCGAGCGCTTCGGTACCGGTTGCGGGCGCGTCGATCGCAGCCGGCGCTTGCACCCGTGTGGCGGCCGGCGGCTCCGGCCGCACGGGTGCAGATGGCGCGGACATCTCGGGCAAGGCGCGTTCCAGCGCGGGCGGCAGCGGCCAGTAGCCGAGCGCATCGAGGCTCTCGCGCGCAACCTCGAGGATGCGGTCGCGGCCGCGGCGCTGTTCGCGCGTGGCCTCGAGGTAATACTCGATCGCCGCGAGCGCGTCGGCGAGCTTGTCCATCTGTTCGGCGGTCGGCACGCGCCTGTGCGCGATCAGTTCGACCTCGACGAAACGCACGACCGCGGTCATCAGTTCGCCGGCGTCGGCGAGGCCGAGCATGCGCAGCGCACCCGCGATTTCCTCGAGCAGGCGCGGGATCTGCGTCACGCGCTGGTGGTCCCAGGGCGATTCGATGAACGCGATGACGTCCTGCTTGGCCTGCTGGATGTTGACCGAGGCCTCGCGCATCAGCGCATCGAGGATCCGGCGCACTTCGGCCTTGGGCAGCCGCACTTCCCCGGCGCGGACTTCGTCCTCGCCTTCGTCGCTGGTCGCGCCGAGGCGCTCGATGTGGTCGTCGAGCGATGCTTCGACGTAGAGCAGCGCACCGGCGACGTCGAGCAGCGCGCCTTCGTCGATCGGTCGGCGACGCTGCGCCATTTCCTCGATCACGCCGCGCTGTTCGCCGACGACCCGGCGCGGGACACCGAGCCCGAGCATGCCGAGCGTGTCCGCCACGCGATCGAGCACCTCGACGTGCGAGGCGAGCTCGCCCGCGTCGGAGCTTCGGCTGCGCAGGAAGATGTCGAGCGCTTCCTTCACGCGGACGAGGTCGTCCTTGATCGCGGCCGACACGGTGCCGAGCAGGTTCTTGTTGCGCCCGGTCATCGAGCCTTGCGCGTGCTGCAGTTCGCTCGCGGTCGGCAGCAGCGTGTCGAGCTTCCAGGTCGCGCGGATCTCGGCGCCGCGCGCGCTCGCGGGCGTCGCGCCGCCGGCCACGGTATGCGCGACGTAGTACAGGAGGTTCTTGGTCAGCTCGCGCGGCGGATCGGCCTTGAACCCGGCCTCGCCGTTCTGCGCGAAGCGATGGATTTCGCGATCGACGCGGCCGAACAGCAGCTTGACCGCCACGCTCGCCTCGAGGTCGCGCTTCTCCACCGCGTCGACGACGCCGGCGGCCACCCACCACAGGCGACGCGCTTCGGCGCCATGCGAGATCGCGCGCAGGCGATCGAGTACGTCGACGAGCCGGCGCAGGTGCTCCGCCGCGGCTTCGTCGCGATACCACTTGAGCAGTGCAGCCTGGAACGCAAGCCGCAGGCGCAGCGCCTGCGCGCGCAGGTCCGCAGCGGGCAGCGGGGCGCCGCTGCCGGCCGCGCTGGCGGGCAGCGGCAGTTCGAGATCGGGCGCGAACAGCGCCGATTCGCTGAGCAGGTTCTCGCCGCGCACCGCGCGCAGGTCATTGAGCAGCGGCAGCAGGACGATCGGGATGTCCTTGTGCCCGCTCTGCAGCCGCTCGAGGTAATCGGGCAACTGCACCATGCCGCGCATGAGTACCGAATAGCCTTCGTCGCGCTGGCGCACGCTGTTGGCGACGAGCCCCTCGGCGAGGCGCTCCATGTTTTCGACCACCATCGCCGCGCCGTACAGCTCGACCATGCGCAACGTGCCCTGCACCTGGTGCAGGTGATCGACGCACGCACGCATCGGCGTGAGGTCGTCGGGCTGTTCGACGTAGACCTCGAGCGACTCGCGCGCCTGCGCGAGCGTCGCATCGAGCGCCTGCTTGACCCAGCTGAGGGCGGTGAAATCGCCGTCGTCGTGAAGTTTCATGCGGTCAGCCTCGGCTGCGACGGCCGGCGTGGCCCGCGGCACGGGCGCAGGGCGCCGTGGCGGCGGGCGAATTCAGGGTTGGCGTGCACCGCGTCATGCGCCTCGGCTCATCCTGGCAACTTGAAGTCGGCGACCGAGCGACGCAGGTCCGACGCCAGCTGCGCGAGGTTTCCGATCGACTCGGCGGTCTGGCTCGCACCGACCGAAGTCTGCGAGGTGATCTCCTGGATCACGTTCATCGTCGCCGAGATGTTGGTGGCGGCCGCCGACTGCTGGCGCGCCGAAGTCGAAATGCCCTGGATGAGTTCGGCGAGGTTGTTCGAGACCGTCTCGATCTCGCCCAGCGCATGGCCGGCGTCCTCGGCGAGGCGTGCACCCGACACCACCTCGGAGGTCGTCTGCTCCATCGAGCTGACCGCTTCGTTGGTGTCGGACTGAATCGTCTGCACCAGCGTTTCGATTCGCTTGGTGGCGCCGGCGGAGCGTTCCGCGAGGCGCTGCACTTCGTCCGCGACCACCGCGAAGCCGCGGCCCGCCTCGCCGGCCGAGGCCGCCTGGATCGCCGCGTTGAGCGCGAGGATGTTGGTCTGCTCGGCGATGTCGTTGATCAGTTCGACGATCGAGCCGATTTCCTGCGAGGACTCGCCCAGGCGCTTGATGCGCTTGGAGGTCTCCTGGATCTGGTCACGGATGTTGTCCATGCCCTGGATCGTCTGGCGCACCACTTCGGCGCCCTTCGCGGCGATCTGC
>DAIOWG010000231.1:0-5280 GCA_036758645.1 Dokdonella sp.
TCCCGGCGCGCCCGCTCGGGCTCATGCTGATGCTGCCGCTGCTGTGGCCGCCACGCGCCTCGCCCGGCGAGGCGGCGTTCGAGGCGCGCGCGATCGACGTCGGCCAGGGCTTGTCGGTCCTCGTGCGCACGCGCTCGCATACGCTGCTTTACGACGCCGGCCCGAAATACCCGTCGGGCTTCGACCTCGGCCGCGCCGCGGTGATTCCGGCGCTGCATGCGGCAGGCGTGGACGACCTCGATCTGCTCGTGGTCAGCCATGGCGACAGCGACCATGCGGGCGGTGCAGCCGCCGTGCTGGCGGCGTTTCCGCGCGCGGACCGGCTCGCGGGCGAACCCGCGCGCAGCGGCATCGACGCCGCCCCCTGCGTGCGCGGCCAGCGCTGGCGTTGGGATGGCGTCCTGTTCGAGATGCTCGCGCCGGACGCCGCCGCGCCCGACGCGGCTCGTGCCGACAACGATCGATCGTGCGTGCTGCTGGTCAGCGGCGCGGGCGGCCGGCTGCTGCTGACCGGCGACATCGGCCGGCGCATCGAGCCCGCCGTCGCGGCGCAGGTGCGGCGCGGGCCGCCCCTGGTGCTGGTGGTGCCACACCACGGAAGCCGCAGCTCGTCGTCGGTCGAGTTCGTGCATGCGCTGGCGCCCGCGGCCGCGCTGGTATCAGCGGCGTGGCGCAGCCGCTTCGGACATCCCCACCCGCAGGTCGTCGCGCGCTACGCGCAGGCGGGCGTGCCGCTCTGGAACACCGCCGATGCGGGTTCGCTCGCGGTTTCCTTTCCGGCGGATGCCCCGCCGACGCCGGTGCAGGGCGAACGAAGCCGGCGGCCTCGATACTGGCGCGAGCGACCCGCTCCCGCGCGTCGGTGAGAGGCGATGCGGCACGACGGAGTCCGAAGCGACCCTGCGCGCTGCAACGCGTCGCACAGTCGGCATCCGCGCCGCTGCTATGATGCCTGCCGGTCGAAATGCAGTCGAAGGTGGACTCGTGCTGGAAATCCTGATGGCCGGCGGCTGGGCAATGCTGCCGATCGTGGTCTGCTCGGCGGTCGCGCTCGCGATCATCCTCGAACGCTTCTGGAGCCTGCGCCGCAAGGCGGTGGTGCCACCCGGGCTCGGCGAAGAGGTGCGTGAGTGGGCGCGCCAGCGCAAGCTCGATCCCGAGCACCTCAATGCGCTGCGCGGCAACTCTCCGCTCGGCGAACTGCTCGCGGCTGCGCTGTCGGTGCGCCACCGTCCGCGCGCGATCATCAAGGAGCGCGTCGAGGACACCGGTCGCCACGTCGTGCACCGCCTCGAGCGCTACCTCAACACGCTCGGCACGATTGCGCTGATCGGCCCGCTGCTCGGCCTGCTCGGCACCGTGTTCGGCATGATCCAGATGTTCTTCGCGGTCATGGTCAGCGGCGTCGGCGACCCGCTCAAGATGGCCGGCGGCATCGGCGAGGCGCTGGTGTGCACCGCGGCCGGCCTCGTCGTCGCGATCCCGGCCTACGTGTTCCACCGCTATTTCCGCGGCCGCGTGACCGACCTCGTGGTGGAGCTGGAGCGCCAGGTCTACCTGCTGACCGACGAGCTGACCGCGGCCGGGGAACTGCCGGCGACGCCTGCAACGCCCTCGGGCGCCGCCGCTGCGCCCGCCCGCGTCGCGCGCGCGGCAGCAGTCTGAGGCGCGCGTGCGCATCTCGTCCGCCCGTCGCGAGGATGATTTCGAGATCAACGTGATCTCGCTGATCGACGTGATGCTGACCTTGCTGATGTTCTTCGTGCTGACCACCACCTTCGTGCAGCACACGCGCATGCAGGTGACGCTGCCGCAGGCCGAATCGGTCGAGCAGGGCGAGCAGCTCGAAGCGCTGTCGGTGCTGATCGACCGCGACGGCCGCTACTTCATCGACAACAACGAAGTGCTCAATCCCGGCCTCGATTCGCTCAAGGAAGCGATCAGCCGCCACGCGGGCGAGGACCGCGAGCGCCCCGTCACGCTGCGCGCCGATGCGATGACGCCGCACCAGGCGGTGGTGACCGCGATGGATGCGCTCGGCGAACTCGGGTTCACGCGCCTGTCGATCGCCACGACGCGGGTGCAGGCGGCAGGCGCACAGTGACGCGCGACGCGGCGGCTCCGGTGCGCTCGGGCGTCGCGATCTACGCCAGGTTGCTCGGCCACGTACGGCGTTACTGGCCGGTCGCGATCGTCGCGGTGCTCGCGATGGTCGCCGACGCGGCCTGCATGGGCCTGTTCGCGCGCATCATCAAGCCGATGCTCGACAACCTGTTCATCGAGCGCGATCCGGCCAGCATCTTCTGGATGCCGATCATCATCATCGCGATCTTCCTCGTGCGCAGCATCGCGACCTACGTCACCGACTACGGCACCGCCTACATCGGCCGCGGCGTCGTGCAGCAGCTGCGCCAGAAGGTGTTCGACCATTACTTGCGCCTGCCGGCCGGATTCTTCGATCGCGAATCATCCGGCCACCAGATCGCACGCATCACCTACAGCTCCGAGCAGGTCGCGCATGCGTCGACCGATGCGCTCAAGGTCGCGGTCGTCGACGGGCTCAGCGTCGTGTTCTACGTGATCGTGATGCTGCTGGTCAGCGTCAAGCTCACGCTCGCGCTGCTCGTGATGGTGCCGCTGGTCGGCGCGCTCGTCACCTATGTCGGGCGCCGCTACCGGCGCATCAGCCATCGCATCCAGGGTTCGATGGGAACGGTCAGCGGGGTGATCGAGGAAGTCGTCGGCGCGAACCGCGAGGTCAAGGTCTACGGTGGCCAGCCGTACGAGTCGCAGCGCTTCAACGTGGTCGCCGACCAGACGCGCCGGCTCGGACTCAAGGTGGCATCGACCAATGGGCTCGCGAGCGCGTTCGTGCAGCTGATCGCGGCGGTTTCGCTCGCGCTGATCATCTATTTCGCGACGCGCCCGGCGATGCTCGAGACGCTTTCGCCCGGCGCGTTCACCTCGCTGATCCTCGCGATGGGCGGCATCCTGCCATCGCTCAAGCGCCTGACCACGGTGCAGGCGAACCTGCAGCGCGGCCTCGCGGCGGCCGAGGAGATCTTCGGTCTCATCGACACGCCACCGGAACCCGATGCGGGCCGGCTCGAGCTGCGCACGATCGAACGCGGGATCGAGTTCCGCGGCGTCGGGCTGCGCTATCCCGGTGCGGCGCGCGCGGCGCTGGCCGGGATCGACTTCACCTGCCCGCGCGGCAGCGTGACCGCGCTGGTCGGGCGGTCGGGCGGCGGCAAGTCGACACTCGTGAACCTGGTGCCACGCTTCCTCGAACCGACCGAAGGCGTGGTGCTGATCGATGGTCACCCGCTCGGCGACTACACGCTCGAGAGCCTGCGCCGGCAGGTCGCCTGGGTCGGGCAGACGGTCACGCTGTTCGACGACAGCATCGCGCGCAATATCGCCTACGGTGCGCTGGCCGGCGCGAGCGAGGCCGAGATCATCGCGGCAGCCGAGGCGGCCAATGCGATGGAATTCATCCGCCTGCTGCCCGACGGCATCCACAGCCGCGTCGGCGAACGCGGCGTGCTGCTCTCGGGTGGCCAGCGCCAGCGCATCGCGATCGCACGCGCGCTGCTCAAGAACGCGCCGATCCTGATCCTCGACGAAGCGACCAGCGCGCTCGACAGCGAATCCGAACGCCTGATCCAGGATGCGCTGAGGCGCCTCATGCGCGAACGCACGGTGCTCGTGATCGCGCATCGACTGTCGACGATCGAACACGCCGACCGCATCGTCGTGCTCGACCGGGGCAGTGTGGTCGAGCAGGGCACGCACGAGGCGCTGCTCGCGCGCGACGGCCACTACGCGGCGTTGCGGCGCCTTCAGTTCAAGGACGGACGCGACGATGGCGAGTCCGGGAACTGAGCCGCATGCACGCAATCGCGCAGCGGATCGAACGCATCTGGTACGGCGGCGCGCCGGTGCCGGCGCTGCTGTCGGCGCTGGTCCCGCTGTATCGCGGCCTGCGCGCGCTGCATCTGGCGCCGTGGCGACTGGGCTGGCGAACGCCACGCGCGCTCGGCGTGCCCGTGATCGTGGTCGGCAACCTGACCGCGGGCGGCAGCGGCAAGACGCCGCTCGTGATCGCACTGGTCGAAGCGCTGCGCCAGCGCGGCCGCAGGCCGGGCGTGGTCAGCCGCGGCCACGGCGGCAGCGAGCGCGGGCCGCTGTTGCTCGACGACCTGCCCGATCCGCGCCGCGTCGGTGACGAGCCCTGCCTGATCCGTCGGCGCACCGCCGCACCGGTCGCGATCGGGCGTGACCGTGCGCGCGCCGCGGCGCTGCTCGTCGAATGCGGCGTCGACGTCGTGATCGCCGACGACGGCCTGCAGAACCCGGCGCTCGCGCGCCAGATCGAGATCTGCGTGATCGACGGACAGCGCCGTTTCGGCAACGGCCTGTTGCTGCCGGCCGGGCCGCTGCGCGAGCCGCTCGCGCGCCTCGCGCAGATTCCGCTGCGCGTCTGCAACGGCGGTGCGCCTCAGCAGGGCGAGGTGCCGATGCGACTGGTCGGCGAGACCGCGGTCGCGGTGGGGCGTGCCGCGGCCACGCGACCGCTGTCCGCATTCGCGGGCCAGTCGGTGCACGCGGTCGCCGCGATCGGCAATCCTGACCGTTTCTTCGCGGGCTTGCGCGCCCACGGCATCGAGGTCGTGCCGCATGCATTCCGCGACCACCACGCGTTCTCGGCAGCCGACCTCGCGTTCAGCGACGGCCGACCGGTGCTGATGACCGAGAAGGATGCGGTCAAGTGCACCGCGTTCGCGACCGACGCGCACTGGTGCGTGCCGGTGCGCGCGCAGGTGCCGCCGGCGTTCTTCGAGCGCGTCGCGCTCGCGCTTGAGCAGGCGGGTACGCGACCCCATTGATCGGGGACGACCCTGAACGCCGCGCGCGACCGGGCGGCGGATCGCGCGCGGCGCCGGGTCCGGATTTCCGCCCGCCATCCGCGCACAATGGACCGATGCCGCTCGAGACTTTCCACCCCGCCGTCGCCGAATGGTTCCGCCGGACCTTCGATGCGCCGACGCCCGCGCAGGCGGAGGCGTGGCCCGCGATCGCGGATGGCCGCCACACGCTGATCGCCGCGCCGACCGGATCGGGCAAGACGCTCGCCGCGTTTCTCGCGGCCATCGACGACCTGGTTCGACGCGGCATCGAGCACGGCCTGCCCGACGAAACGGCGGTCGTCTACGTGTCGCCGCTGAAGGCCTTGTCGAACGACGTGCGGATCAACCTCGAGCAACCGCTCGCAGGCAT
>DAIOWG010000232.1:0-5272 GCA_036758645.1 Dokdonella sp.
GGCCATGCGCGGGCTCGGCGAGCTGCTCGTCGAGCGGCAGCGCCGGTTCGCGCGTGGCACCGGATCGTGCGTGCGAGATCGCGCAGTTCAGCGCGACGCGGTACATCCAGGTCGAGAACGGGCGTGCCTCGTCCCACTTCGGGAACGCCTTCCACAGCTGCGCGCAGATCTCCTGCGCAAGGTCACGCCGGTCTTCCGGATCGCGGCAGTAGGTGTGCGCGACCTTCAGCACGATGCCGCGATGGCGCTCCAGCAGGTCGGCGAAGCGCGACTGGCGTTGGCCCAGCGCGGATGCGTGTGAAATCGTCTCCATTCCCCGCGTGTCCCCTGCTGCGTTCATGCCGGGGTGATACGCGGCGGCGCGCGGGATATCACACCCGCGAAGCGATCAACGCGCCGAGATCGAGTCCACGAACACGAGTTCGCAGGCGCCGCCGCCGCTGTCCTCGCGCGTGAGCGAGCTCCGCCAGCCCCAGCCGTCGGCGCGGCGCGCTTCGACCAGGCGACCGCGCAGGTCCACCAGCTGGCCGACGCGCACGCGCGCGAGGTCGCGTGCGACCGTCTCGTCGGCCGGGATCAGGTGCATGTTCGCGCTCGAACGCACGACCTCGGCTGCCGGGATCGGCGGTTGGTCGCGCCAGCGGTAATGGTAGAAGCGCGCCGACTGGCCGATCTCGAGCTGCTCGATCACCGCGCTGTCGGACATGCGGCCCCAGCCCAGCGCGAGGTCGGTCGGCGAGAGTTCGCTCTCGGTGCCGAACGTGTAGTCCTCGCGCGAGAGCACGCGTGCTTCGAGTTCGAAGTCGGCGAGCGGCGTCAGCTCGAAACCTGCGAACTCGAACGGCGCATCGTCCGAAGGCGATGTCTGGCGCGGCTCCCCCGCGACCAGCGTGCCGGCCGCTTGCGCGACCGGTCGCTGCGCGGCCCAGCGCGTCGCGCCGAAAGCAAGCAACACGATCGCAACCGCGATCCAGAACCGCATCACGTTCCCCCTGTCTTCTCCAGCCGACGCAGGAACACCTGCATCTCCTTCGCCGCCTGCACGTCACCGCGCGCGTGCGCCGCCTCCACCCCATGCTGCCATGCGGACGCCGCTGCGGCACGATCACCTGCCTCGAGCAGCGCCTTGCCGAGCAGTTTCCACGCGGCCGAATACCCCGGGTCGAAGCCGACCGCTTGCCGGAATGCATCGGCCGCCGCCGCGGCCTCGCCCGCGCCGAGCAAGGCATTGCCGATCGAAAACCGCAGCAGTGCGCCATCGCGCGCGCTGCCGACCTGGGCGCGCAGGCGTGCGAGCAGGTCCGGCGCGCTCACGGCTCTTCCGTGGTCGCCTGCATCGGTCGCTGCGTGCGCGCCGCCGCCGGCGGCGCGTGCAGCCCGCTCCGATGGATGTCGTGGGTGACGACGCCGAGGCTGCGTTCGGGCATCTCGACGAAGCGCGGCTCGGCGAGGCTCTGCGTCATGTCGAGGCGGCCGGCGGACCAGTGCTCGCGCATCGCGGCCTGGCCGAACGCATAGTCCTTGTACTGCTCCTCGTGGTGCTTGGCCTGGTAGATCAGGTGCACGATGTTGAACACGCGGTCGCACAACCAGGGTTCGAGATCGCGCGCGAGTGCGTCGGGCAGGCGCTGGTCCGGCAGGCGTTCGATCAGGCGCCCGATCGCGTTGCGCAGCTTCTGCATGCGCGCGACGGTGTCGGTGCCGAAACGCGTGCGGCTCGAATACTGGATGTCCTTCTGGCGCTCGAGCACGTCCATCATCGAGCGTGGAACGTCGCCGCGCGCGCTCCAGAGGTCGACTTGCAGCACGAGCGCGTCGCGCCGAGGCTGCGCGCCGAGCACGTGGTCGAGCGGCGTGTTCGACACGAGTCCGCCGTCCCAGTAGGACTCCCCGTCGATCTCGATCGCGGGGAACGCGGGCGGCAACGCACCCGACGCGATCACGTGCGCGGCGCGGATCGGTTCGTTCGCCGAATCGAAGTAGCGCACGTTGCCGGTGCCGAGCGCGACCGCACCGATCGACAGGCGCGTGTCGCCATGGTTGATGCGATCGAAGTCGACGAGCCGCTCGAGCGTCGCCGCGAGCGGCGTGGTGTCGTAGAAACTGGTCGCCGCCGGGCTGCCGTCGCTGTACGCGAACGGCGGCACCAGGCGCGGCGTGAAGAAGCCGCGCTGGCCGTGCGCGAGCGCGCCGAGCGCGCTCAGCGCGGCCAGGCCGGTGTCGAGGCCGAGGCTCGGCGGCAACCATGCCGCGCCCGCGGCGAGGGCCTGCAACGGCCAGCCGAGCACGCCCGCGGGTTCACAGATCGTCTCCCAGAACTCGCGCAGGCGCGCGACGCGGTGTTGCGGCGCGTTGCCCGCGAGGATCGCCGCATTGATCGCGCCGATCGAGGTGCCGGCGAACCAGCCGGGACGGATCCCCGCCTCGTGCAGCGCCTCGTACACGCCGCATTGGTAGGCACCGAGCGCACCGCCGCCCTGCAGCACCAGCGCGACGCACTCGTAGGCGCGCGCGAGTTCGGCGGCATCCGCCGCGTCGGCAGGTCGGCGCGTCGCGCGGCTCATTGCATGTGCCAGCCGTGGCTGACCGTGATGCTCTGGCCGGTCAGCGCGTTGGTTTCGAATGCGGCGAGGAACAGCGCGAGGTTCGCGACGTCGTCGACCGTCGTGAACTCGCCGTCGACGGTGTCCTTGAGCATGATCGTGCGCACGACCTCCTCCTCGCTGATGCCGAACTCCTTCGCCTGTTCGGGGATCTGCTTCTCGACCAGCGGCGTGAGAACGAAGCCCGGGCAGATCACGTTCGCACGCACGCCCTTCGGACCGCCCTCTTTCGCGACCACCCGCGCGAGCCCGAGCAGGCCGTGCTTGGCGGTCACATACGGGGCCTTCAGCTTCGAGGCCTCGTGCGAATGCACCGAACCCATGTAGATGATCGCGCCGCCCGCGCCGCGCGCGTACATGTCCTTGAGGCACGCGCGCGTGGTCAGGAACGCGCCGTCGAGGTGGATCGCGAGCATCTTGCGCCACTCGGCGAGGCTGAACGCCTCGACCGGCTTGACGATCTGGATGCCCGCGTTGGACACGAGGATGTCGACCTTGCCGAACGCGTCGACCACCGTCGCGACGCCCGCATCGACCTGCTGCTCGTCGGTCACGTCCATCTTCACGCCGATCGCCTTCGCGCCGTCGTGCGAGAGTTCGCGCGCGGTGGCCTGCGCGCCTTCGAGGTCGAGGTCGGCGATCGCGACGGCCGCGCCCTGTCGCGCATACACCTCGGCGATCCGCTTGCCGATGCCGCTGGCCGCACCCGTGATGATCGCCACCTTGCCGTCGAGTTGCATGCGTTGCCTCCGTCATCGCGGCGCTGCCGCGGGCAAAAAAAAGCGCCACGTTCTACCGCGGCGCAGAGGGGAGTGTGATGAAGCTGTCGGTTTGGACCTTGCACGGGCGGCAAAGTTCCGCGCCGCAGCACGCGCGTCGCGGCGCGTTCATCGTTCGGCCTCGCGCCCGCCGACGCGCAGGTCGATGTCGAGGTCCTTGAGCTTGCGATAGAGATGCGTGCGCTCCATCCCGACCGCTTTCGCGAGCTTGCCGACGCTGCCGCCGGCCGCGTCGAGCTGGTGCAGCAGGTACGCGCGCTCGAACTGTTCGCGCGCTTCGCGCAGTGGCAGGTTGAAGTCGAATGCGGCCGGACTGCCGGCGACGCCCGCGGGCGCCGCTGCGACGCCCTGGCCGAGCGCGGCCTCGACCTCATCGAGCGTGACGTCACCGCCACTGCCGAGCACGAGCAGGCGCTGCACGAGGTTGCGCAGTTCGCGCAGGTTGCCGGGCCAGGCGTAGTGGCGCAGGCGGTTCTGCACCGCGACCGGGAAATTGCGATACGGCAACGCGTCGCGATTGGCGAACCAGTCGGCGTAGTAGCGCAGCAGTTCGGGAATGTCGTCGCCGCGCTCGCGCAGCGGCGGCATCGCGAGCGGCACGATGCGCAACTGGTAATAGAGCTCCTCGCGGAAACGTCCGGCGGCGACCAGCGCGGCGAGGTCCTGCGCGGTCGCCGCGACGATGCGCGCGTCGATCGCGACCGGCTCGTGTCCGCCGCAGCGGATCAGGCTGCGGCGCTCGATCACGCTCGACAGGCGCAGTTGCAGTTCCGGATCGAGTTCGGCCACTTCGTCGAGGTAGAGCGTGCCGCCGTTCGCCTGTTCGATCAGGCCCTGCTGCACGCCGCCGCCGTCTTCGCTGCCGAACAGCGCGAGCGCCGCGGTCTCGCGCGCGATCGCGCCTGCGGCGACCGTCACGAAAGGTCCGCCGCGTCGCGCACTGCGCTCGTGCAGCGCACGCGCAAGCGTTTCCTTGCCGGTGCCGGGCTCGCCGGTGACGAGCACCCCGGTGTCATGCGCGGCGATCTTGTCGAGCTGCGCGCGCAGCGTCTGCATCGTCCTGCCCGATCCGACGAGTTCGACCGGCGCGGGCAGCTGCCGACGCAGCCCCTCGTTCTCGCGCTGCAGCCGGCCGGCCTCGAGTGCATGGCCGACCACCAGCAGCAGCTTCGCGAGCGAAATCGGCTTCTCGAGGAAATCCCAGGCGCCGAGGCGCGTCGCCTCGACCGCGGTTTCGACCGTGCCGTGGCCCGAAATCATGATGACCGGGCACGGCAGGCCGCCCCGTTCGCTCCATTCGCGCAGCAGGCTCACGCCGTCGAGGTCGGGCATCCAGATGTCGAGCAGCACGACGTCGGGCCGCTGGCGACGGCGCGCCTCGCGCGCGGCCGCGGCCGATTCGGCGAGGTCGACCTCGTAGCCCTCGTCTTCGAGGATGTCGCGGATCGTCGCCCGGATGTCGGGTTCGTCGTCGACCACCAGCACGCGTGCGACCGCAGCCATCTTCCGCCCGGCGTTGCGAAAAGGAGACAGTGAGCATAGCGCATTGCCCCTTCCGTTCGCGCTGAGCGCAGCGGACGCAGTCCGCGAAGTCGAAGCGCATGCGTGCAGCGCTGCCGCAGGTGGGCCCTTCGACTCCGGCCTTCGGCCTGCGCTCGGGGCGAACGGAAATGGCGTGCCTGATGTTCCCCGGGGCTGCGCGCAGGCGAGCGGTGCAAACGGACGGTCGTTGATTGACCTCGAGGTCGGCGATGTCGAGCACGGCACCCGCTGCGCTACCCTGTGCGCCCGTTCCAACCACGCCGCGCATGCCCACGCAAGATCGCCCGCGCCTTTCCGCCTGCATCATCACGCTCGACGAAGCCGATCGCATCGATGCCTGCCTCGACT
>DAIOWG010000233.1:0-5247 GCA_036758645.1 Dokdonella sp.
GCAGCACTTCCCCTCTGCACTATGTGAACTTTGCGGACGCGACGTCCCGCTACCACGCCGCGCGTTAGTGCAGACACGGCGACTGCGTGGTGGCGGCAATCGAACGCTACGCGGCGGTACTCGCCGATCGCGACGAACCGGCGGCGACGCGCGCGCAGGCGCTTCGTTTCGTCGTGCATTTCGTCGCCGACGTGCACCAGCCGCTGCACGCGGGATACCGCGACGACCGCGGCGGCAACCGTTACCAGGTGCAGTTCGAGGGCCGTGGCACCCACCTGCATGCGGTCTGGGATTCAAGGGTGCTCGCGAGCCGCGGCCTCGGCTGGCAACGGCATGCGCGCGCACTCGCGCGGATGCCGCTGCCGCGCGCGACCGGCAGCCCGCCGCAGTGGGCCGAAGAGTCCTGCCGCGCGACGCGCGACGAGGGCGTCTATCCGCAGCGGCACCGCGTCGATCGCGCCTGGCTCGAGCAGCGTCGACCGCTTGCCGAACGGCAGGTGCGGCGCGCGGCCGCGCGGCTCGCCGTCGTGCTGGAGCAGGCGCTCGACGCTCCTTAGGGTGCGACGCCCGCACGCCGCGGCGAGCCGCGCCATCGCGGTCTCGCCCCGCTCCCACAGCCCCCGGCATCGCGTGGTGGAACGCAGTCCTTCGGCGCTGCGGCCCGTCATTATTCCGGTCCCGCACCGTTTAATGTACTTCCCGGTATTGAAATGCCGGCACTGAACCCCAGCTTAGGTCGCACGGAAGACGGCAGGAACGCGGCAGCGACCTGTCCAGTCCAAGTCCGGGCATGCGATGCACTGCATCGATGCGTCCCCTGAACGCTGGAGTTGTTTCGAAATGAAAAACACCCTGATCGCGATTGCCCTTGCCGCTACCGGCGCCCTTGGCGTTTCGGCCGCCCACGCGGCGGACAACCACAACGGATTCTTCATCAACGGCCACGTCGGCCAGTCGAACGTCGACAAGGGCCTGTACGACGACGACGACACCGCATTCGGCGGCAACGTCGGTTACCGCTGGGCGGTATCGCCGAACGTGCTGCTCGGCGTCGAGGGCGGTTACGTCGACCTCGGCAAGGCCGCGCCGAACGGCGGCGACCCGATCGGCACCTCGGCGGTCGGCCACGCGGAAGTCGATGGCTGGACGGTCGGCGTCAACGGCCACTTCAACCTGACCGACAACTGGTACCTGAGTGGTCGCGCCGGCCTGTTTCGCTCCGATCTGAAGGGCAGCTACTTCGAAGGCACCACGCCGGTGCGCGTCGACGGCAGCAGCAACGACTGGTACGCGGGCGCGGGCTTCGGCTACGACTTCAGCACCAACTTCAGCCTCGGCCTCAACTACGACTACTACCGCACGGAGAAGGCCGGCCTCAAGCTCGACCCGGGCGTGCTCTCGGTCGGCGCCGAGTACCGCTTCTGATCCACGCGCGACCCCACACTCCAACGGAGCACCAAGGCACGGATGCCTTTCACAGCCCCGGCCTGCGAGAGCAGGCCGGTTTTTTTGTCTGCGCGATCGCCGCGGATCAGCAGTCGAACGCCTGGATGCCCTGCGCCGACGGACCGTCCTTCACCAGCAACCAATGGCCGAGCGCGTTGCTCCACTGGTAGTAGGTCGTCGCCGAGAAATTGGTCCCGACGAAGCCGATTCCGGACAAGCCGATCGCGGTGCAGAGCCGCGCGCGACTCGCGAAGTCGACGCTGACCGGCAACCCGTTGATGCGCAGGTCGTGGCACTCGTTGCTGCCGCTGATGTGGTCGCCGCGGCAGGTCAGCACGACGCCATCGATGAGCATCATCGGCACGAAGTTCCCGTTCGGCGGAAGGCTCGGCGCCGGTGCCCCCTGCGGCCCCACCGGCCCCTGAGGACCTGCCGGCCCCGGGGGACCCGCGATGCCCTGGGGCCCGCTTGCACCCTGCGCGCCGGGTTCGCCCTGCGCACCCTGTACACCCTGCAAGCCCTGCAAACCCTGTGGCCCCGGTGGGCCAGGCTGCCCCTCCGGGCCCTGCAGACCCTGCGGCCCGGGATCGCCCTGCGGCCCCTCGGGTCCTGCCGGGCCGGGGTTTCCATCGAGCGCGTACTGCGCGACCGGCGCGGTCGCAACCGCCTGCCGCGGTGCCAGCGCGATGCCGTTCACGCGGACCTCGAGCCAGAGCTGGCTGCCGGTGAATGCGCCGGGGAACGCGAGCGCGACCGTGAACAGGCCGTCGCTGACGGGATAGTCGTCTTCGGTCTGCGCTGATCCGACCGATTGACCACCACTCTCGGCGTCGAACAACGCGAACTCGAGGTCGTAATGGCCATTGGCCGGCTGCGCGTTCTGCGTCAGGCGTCCCTGGTAGGTGAAGTCCGGCAGCTGCGAAACCTGCGCCAGCGCAAGGCCGCCCCAGGCCGACAGGGCCAGTGCCATCGAACGCATCATCGTCTTCATCGTGTGCAGTCCTCGAATCCGGTCCTCAGCAATGCATCCGGACGCGCCACGGGCGCCGCCCAGAATCCCGAAACGATCGTGTAGCCGCCGCCGCTGGCGGATCCGCCGAGCGGCTGCGCCACGGTGCCCGACAGCGCGAAGCATCCGCCTCGTGCGTCGCCGATGCCGCCGCCCGCGAGCACCGACTGCGGAATCTCGAAGCCCGCCCCGGCCGGAGCCGCGACCCCCGGCGAGACCGCGAGCGCGATGGCGAACGCCGCGGCCGCCGACGCGACGCGGTGTGTATCCGATTGCATGTGTTCCCCCCGTGGCTGCCGCGCAGCCGATGCGGCCCGGACCGGGCCTGGCATCACAGGCGTGAAAGAGGAGCGCAACCCATCATCGAAGGACATGCGTGCACGCCGGGGTGCGTTCGAACGCGCGCAACGCGGGTCGCGCCCACGTCCCGATCAACGACGCGCTTGGGTGGTGGCGGCGTCGCGGCGCGCGAGGGCCTTGCGCGCGGGCGCGTCGGGCGCGAGCGAGGATTCGATCACCGCGCGCATCGACTCGACGATCGCCGTCGCTTCGGACGCGCGGCCGGCGCGGTCCAGCGCATCGGCGTAGTCGAGCGCGAACTCCGCGAGCAATGGGTGCGCGGGCCCGGCGTGCTCGCGCATCGACTCGAACGCGCGCCGGTGGTGGGCGAGCGCGGCAGCCGGCTCGCCGTCCAGCGCCGCGATGCGGCCAGCGACCTCCTCGCGGCGCGCCTGCATCAATGGCGTGAACGGCGCTTGCGAGCGCTGGGGGAGCGCGAGCGTCGCGCGTGCGAGGCCGGCGTCGCCGCGCCGCAGGGCCCAGTCGGCAAGGATCAATTCGGCCTTCGCGGTCGAGGCATGGTCTTCGCCGTGCACCACGCGAAACCCCTCGAGCGCGGCCTGCAACGGTGCCTGCGCATCGTCGAGCCGTCCCATCGACGTCAGCAGGCGCGCGAGGTTCTGGCGCGCGCGCAGCACTGCCGGCGCATTGTCGGGCAAGGTCTTGCGGCGCGTCGCGAGCGATCGCTCGAACAACGGCAGTGCGGCCGCCGCATCGCCGCTGTCTTCGAGTGCCGAGGCGAGGTTGTTGAGCGGAATCGCGTACTGCGCGCTGTCTTCGCCACTGCTCGCCGCGTGCATGCGCATCGCCATGCGGTACTGCGCGATCGCCTCGTCGTAACGACCGAGGTCATGCAGGGCCGAGCCGAGTTCGTTGCGGGCGACGGCCTCGGTCCCGCTTCCATCCCCGTACAGTTCGGCGCACAACGCGACGTTGCGCTCGAGCAGCGGCACCGCCTCCTGGATCCGTCCTGCCGCGACCATCGCGACGGCGTAACCCTGAAGCGTGGTCTGGAAGTCGACGCTGTGTTCGCCGGCGATGTCGCGCTTCAGCTCGAGCGCCTGGCCGAAGTACGTCAGCGCGCCGTCGCCGTCGCCGCTGTTGCGCGCGACGAGGCCGAGATTGTGCAGCGTGGACGCGAGGTCGAGCCGATCGCCCGTCTCGCGCCGCAGGACGAGCGCCTTCTGCAGCGCCGTGCGCGCGGCTTCGAAGTCGTCCTGCGATTCCAGCACGACGCCGAGCGTGTTCCATGAATCGGCGAGCGCGAGCGCGTCGTCGGGTGCGTGCCGGCGCCGCAGGTCGAGGGAGCGTTGCGCCATCGCGCGCGCCTCGGCTGCCGGGTACTGGTTGTTGGCGTACAGCACCGCGAGCTGGCTCGCTGCTTCCGCCGCCGCGAGCGGTCGCGCCACGCGCGGATCGAGGTAGAGCTCGATCGCGCTCCGGAACAATTCGATGCTGCGACGCGGCTGCCCGAGGTGGCGGTAGGCGGTCGCGAGCACGTCGAGCAGTCGAGCGCGGACGTCGGGCGCGCCTTCGAGCTCGCTCTCGATGCGCGCGGCACCCTGGTCGAGCACTTCGCGCGCACTGACTTCGCGGTTCGCATTGAGCTTCGGATTGGAGACATTGAAGACCGAGACGAGGAAGTCGCTGACGCGCTCGGCCGCGAGCGCCTGCTGCCTCGCGTCCTGTTCCGCCGCCCGCGCCCGCGCGCTTTCGACCGCAAGCCGCCAGGTGAACGCGAACACCAGCAGCAGCGCCGCCGCGGCCGCGAGCGCGAGCGGCCAGCGACGCCGCAAGCCGCGCGCGACGCGGTAGCCGAGCGTCTGCGGGCGCGCGAGCACGGGGCGATGTTCGAGGAAGCGACCGAGGTCGTCGGCCAGCGCCTGCGCGGACGCGTAGCGCTCGGCCGGCTGGTCGGCGGTCGCGCGCAGCACGATCGCATCAAGGTCGCCCGCGATGCGTGCGCGCCACGGCACGTCGCCGACGAGTTCGCTCGGCCTCACCTCCGCGCGCGCGAGCTGGCTCACGGTGTGGTCGGCCGTGTCGATGCGCGCCTTGCGCCCGGTCACGAGCTCGAACAGCACGAGCCCGAGCGCGTAAACATCGCTCGCGGTCGTCACCGACGAGTCGCGCAGCTGTTCGGGACTCGCGTAACCCGGCGTGAAGTAGTGTGCGCCATCCGAATCCGCCACACGCGGCCGGTCGAGCGCGCGCGCGATGCCGAAGTCGAGCAGGACCGGCGTTCCGTCCACGCGCACGAGCACGTTCGAGGGCTTGAGGTCGCAATGCACGATCAGGCGCTGGTGCGCGAACTGCACCGCGGCACACACCGAGCGGAACAGGTCCAGCCGCTCGCGCAGGCCGAGCCGGTGTTCGTCGCAGTAGCGATCGATCGGCAGCCCTTCGACGTATTCCATCACGAGGTAGGGCTGTCCGCCCGGCGTCGCGCCGCC
>DAIOWG010000234.1:0-5230 GCA_036758645.1 Dokdonella sp.
TCGGCATCCACGCGATGGGCCGACTCGAACACGCGCGCGTCGTCCTCGCGCATCCCGCCGAGCGCGAGCCGCAGCCCGCGGTCGCCTCGTGCGATCGCGCCGCTCGGAAACACCTGGTTCTGCGTCGGGTAGCGGCGCTGCAGCGTGATCCCGAGGTCGGCGTCGAGGCGCATCAGCACCGTGCCGGTCTCGCCGACTTCGCCGTTGGCTTCGCCGTAGAGCAGGGTGCCGCCGCCCGCTGCGGGCGCGACGTCGGCGGCATTGAAGAACGGCAGCAGCGTGCGTCCTGCTGCGGGCGCGAGATCGCTGCCGAGCCGATGCAGGTAGAAGAAGTTCGGCCCGAAGGCGGTGCGGCGTCCCGCGAGCACGAATCCCGCGCCGTCATGGATCAGGCGCAGCGCGGATGCGCGGATGCCCGCGCTCACGGGATGCGAGATCAGCCGGCTCGACGCGACCGAGCCGTCTTCCGCGAGCGCCACGATGCCGTCACCCGCTTCGAATCCACCCGCGCCGTCGCGGCGCACTTCGAGCGCGACCGCCTCGCCTCCACCCGCGAGCGCAATGACGTCGGCGCCGCGCTCGTGCGCCTCGGGCGTGCCGAGCGTGTGGACGTCGGCGAGGTCCCCGGTCGCGACATCGACGCTCGCGAGGAACGCATCGCCCTGGCCCGCCATGCCATCCTCGACCGGCTGGATGCCACCCACCAGCAGTGGCGCGGCGCCTTCACGCGCGCGCAGCCATGCGTCCTCGAAGGTCGCATCGGCGCGCGTGTAGCGCCGGCTCCAGACCACGCCCAGACTGGCGTCGAGCCGCACGAGGAACAGCGCCTGCGGCAGGCCGAACGATGCGTCGTGGTCGATGCCGGCGACGAGCACGTGGCCGCCGCCGATGTCGACCAGCGAGCGTGCGCTCCACGAGCGCCCGTCCGAGGGTGCGAGTGCGACCGCCGCGAGCTCCGCGCCGCCCGCTTCGCGCAGCACGAGGTAGGGCAGCGCGCTGTTGTCTTCGGCGACGCGCGTGCCGAGCGTGAGCCAGCGCCCGTCGCCGCGGAAGATCGCATCCGCGACGCGCAGGTCGATGCCGGCATCGCCGAGCGCGACGCCACGGGAAAAACGGCCGGATTCCGCCGAGGCGGGTGCTGGAGAGAAGGCGGCAGCGGCGAAGGTGAGGCAGGCGCCGAGGCGGAGTGCGTGCGACATCGGGATTCCGTGTGCGGGGACGATCCAGCAGGACGGACGAACGGGTCGTGTCCGTCGCAGATTGCGCACGCAGTGCGACGGGGCGTGGCGTACCGGCGCCGAAGCGAAATGTCCCCCGGTCAGTTCGCCAGCGCGCGCGCGTGATGCCGCAGGTGGTCGCCGACGAAGCTCTGCACGAACCAGTAGCTGTGGTCGTAGCCGGGTCGTCGGCGCAGCTCGAGTGCCTGGCCGGCGTCCGCGCATGCTCGCTCGAGACGCTCGGGCTGCAACTGCTCGTCGAGGAATTTGTCCGCCTCGCCCTGGTCGACGAGCAGGGTGCCCGGGAAACGCGCGCCATCCGCGAGCAGCGCGCACGCATCGTAGCTCCGCCACGATTCGCGGTCTTCGCCGAGGTAGCGCGGCAGCGCCTTGCGACCCCACGGCACCTGTGAAGGCGCGACGATCGGTGCGAACGCGGACACCGAGCGGTAGCGCTGCGGATGGCGCAGCGCGATCACGAGCGCGCCGTGTCCGCCCATCGAGTGCCCGAAGATGCCCTGGCGCGTCGTATCGGCCGCATCGAATTGCCGGCCGACGAGATCGGGCAACTCGTCGGTGACGTAGGCGTGCATGCGAAAGCGCGCCGCATAAGCGGGCGTCGTCGCGTCGAGGTAGAAGCCCGCGCCCTCGCCGAACTCCCAGTCGCCGGTCGCGCCTTCGATGCCTGTCGCACGCGGGCTCGTATCGGGCGTGACCAGCACGATCCCGAGCTCGGCCGCGAGCCGCTGTGCGCCCGCCTTGATCGCGAACGTCTCCTCGTTGCAGGTGAGGCCCGCGAGGTAATACAGCACCGGCGCGCGCACGCCTTGCGCGAGCGGCGGCCGGTACACGCCGAAGCGCATCTCGCCGCCCGTCGCGGAAGACGCGTGACGGTAGAAGCCCTGCGTGCCGCCGAAGCAGCGCTGCTCGGAGAGGATCTCGATGCCCATCGTCGTCAACTCGCGTGGCGGGTGCGCCAGTATCGTCGAACCACCGGTCCTTCGCCCGTCCCCGGCCCGGCTGCCGACGCATGGACGCGAAGCAGACCGGGAACACCGAGGACAAACCGGGCAACGCAACGACGAACTCGATTGAGCGGGCGGTTGCGAACAGCGGCTATGATCCGCGGTTTGCGCCGTGGAAACCGCCGTGCCGTACACGCCGATCGTCGCGACCCTGGGTTACGTGCTGTCGCCGGATCGACGGCGCGTGCTGATGATCCATCGCAATGCGCGCCCCGATGACCACCATCTCGGAAAATACAACGGGCTCGGCGGCAAGATCGATCCGCACGAGGACGTGCTCGCGGGCATGCGTCGCGAGATCCGCGAAGAAGCCGGCATCGAGTGCCGCACACTGGTGCTGCGCGGGACGATCAACTGGCCCGGTTTCGGCAAGCACGGCGAGGACTGGCTCGGCTTCGTGTTCGTCGTGACCGCGTTCGATGGCACCCCGCTCGAACGCAACCCTGAAGGCGCGCTCGAATGGGTCGAGATCGAGCGCCTGCCCATGCTGCCGATGTGGGAAGGCGACCGCCATTTCCTGCCGCTGGTGTTCGACGCGGATCCGCGGCCGTTCCACGGCGTGATGCCGTATCGCGACGGACGCATGCAGTCGTGGAGCTACTCGCGCGCCTGAGCTTCGGACGCGGGCGTGCGCGCAGCGACCGCGCGCGCGGCCTGCCAGCCGACCCAGCCGGAGGCGGTCGCCGCGAGCATCGCGAGCGCCGCAAGTCCCGGCACCGTGGCGCCGATCGCGCGCAGCCCGTTGAGGCCGCTGGTGATCGCGAGGTCGCCGAAACGCCACACCGAGGTGTCGATGAAGTTCTTGGTCTTGTAGCGCGTCTCCGCGTCGACCTGCGTGTAGAGCGTGTCCAGCGCCGGCTTGAAGATGCCGTACGCGCTCGCGCGCGTGATCATCGCGACCACCGCGATCCATGGGCCGCCGATGACGACGAGACCGGCCAGCATCACCGCCTTGACCGCGCCATCGAGCGCGAGCGCGGGCGCCGAGCCGAAGCGCACCATCAGCGCGCGCGTCACCGTCACCTGCAGCAGCGCCTGCAACACGTTCGCGCCGAGGTCGATGCTCGCGGCGAAGTCCGTGCGCTGCTCGCGCGTCGAGTAGGTCGCGCCGCTGTAGTCGGCCAGCAGCGCGTAGATCACGGTGCCGACCGCGTCGCCGAGCAGCATCAGCAGCGCGAAGCGCCGCATCAGCGGCGACTTCACCGTCTCGATCGCGCCAGCGATGAAACTGCCGCCGATCACGCGTTCGTCGCGGCGCTCGTCGCCCGCGACCGGGTGGCGCTTGGACCATGCCGAGAGCCAGAGGATGCACGCGACCGAGAGTCCGAGCAGCAGCGAGGACACCACCAGCAGGCCGGATACGCCGATCGCGAACACCAGCGCCTTGGTCAGTGCCGGCCCCGCGATTGCGCCGGCCGCGCCGCCGAGCGCGATCACCGGGAACAGCCGCCGCGCCTGCTCGGCGTCGAACAGGTCCGCCATGAAGCTCCAGAACACCGAAACCACGAACAGGTTGAAGACGCTGCCGTAGACGAAGAACGCGATGCCGAGCATGCGCGCGTCGACTGCATCCTGGGCGCGGAACAGCGGGATGAACGCGACCATGCACGCGATGAAGAACAGGTACACGATCGGCACGAAATGGCGACGCTTGTAGCGCGCGACCAGCGCGCCGAACAGCGGCGCCAGCGCGAACGTCGCGACGAACGTCGCCGCGTAGAAGATCGGCAGGGCGGTCGACCCGACCGCGGCCACGAGCTGGTCGCGCACGGGCCGGATCACGTAATACGCCGCGAGCACGAGGAAGAAGAATGCGAACGACACCACCACGGCGAACCACTCGTGGCGCTGGATGGCAGGACGGTTCGGCACGTGGTCGCGGGTCAGGGCGTGGGGAATGGAGAATAGGGAATAGGGCAGGGCAAGTACATCGCGACGATGCCGGCTTCGAATGCGCGCCGACGCTGGCCGGGGACCGCATGCCATCCCGGTGATAGCCCGTCGTCGCTTCACGCCTGTTTCCCGTTGGCGCGGGCACATCCATAATCAAGCCATGCCCGCGACCATTGCCTCGATCCATGCCTACCCGTTGAAGTCCGGTGCGCCGCTGACGCTCGATGCGGCCGAGGTCGAGGCGCGCGGGATCGCCGGCGACCGGCGCTGGATGCTCGTCGACGCGAATGGAAAGTTCGTCACCGGCCGGCAGTTCGCACGCCTGCCCCTCGTGCGCGCGCTGCCGCGCGACGACGGCGCGCTCGTCGTCGATGCACCGCGCATGCCGACGATCGCGATCGTGCCGCCCGCGACCGACGCAGCGCGCATCGCGACCGCGGTCTGGCAGGCCGACGTCACGCCGCTGCTCGCCGATGCGGACGCGCACGCGTGGTTCTCCCGCTTCCTCGGCGCGCCGGTGCGGCTCGTGCACATGGATGCGTGCTGCGACCGGCGCGTCGTGCAGATGTACGAGGGCCGCTACGGTCGCGAGGGAGACCGCGTGAGCTTCGCCGATGCATTCCCGCTGCTGCTGGTGTCGCAGGCCGCGCTCGACCAGCTCAACGAGAAGCTCGCGCAACCGGTGCCGATGTTGCGCTTCCGGCCCAACCTCGTGATCGCGGGAACCGCGCCGCACGCGGAAGACGGTTGGCGCCGCATCCGCATCGGTGCGATCGAGTTCGACGTGGTCAAGGCCTGCACGCGTTGCGTGTTCACGACGGTCGATTTCGAACGCGGCGAGCGCGACCCGTCCGGCGAACCCCTGCGCACGCTGACGACCTATCGCCGCACCCCCGACGGCGTCACCTTCGGCCAGAACCTGATCCCGCGCGGCACCGGCATCCTCCGTACCGGCGACCCGGTCGAAATCCTCTCGTAGGAGCGCACCCTGTGCGCGATGGCGTCGAATCGAATGCTGTCGCGCAGCCGCTTTCCTGCGCGGATCGCCCACAGGGCGGGCTCCTGCGGAATGCCCACCCCTCCGGCGCGTAGGGC
>DAIOWG010000235.1:0-5224 GCA_036758645.1 Dokdonella sp.
CGCTGTTCAACCTCGGGCGCGACGAGACCAGCGGCGTCGACTTCGGCGTGAACTGGCTCGGCAACGAAACCGGCATCGGCTCCTTCGGCGCGGGCCTGCAGCTGACCTGGCTCGACAGCTACCGGGCGGTCGCGACCGATTCGGGCCTGGCCGAGCCGCGCGAACCCGGCATCGAGGTCGCCGACAGCGGCATGCCCGAGTGGCGCGCGACCGCACGGCTGAACTGGAATCTCGCGGGCTGGTCGGCCGGTTGGGCCGTGCGATACCTGTCGGATCTCACCGAGCAGTGCGCGGGCGCCACCGGCTTCCCCGTCTGCGATGGGCCGGGGGACACCCACCACCTGGGTGCGACGACCTACCATGACCTGCGCGCAAGCTGGACCGCGCCGACCGACCTGAAGCTCACGATCGCCGGCGGCATCAACAACGTGTTCGGCAAGGAGCCGCCGCTGTGCCTGAGCTGCTCGCTCAACGGGTACGACGCGTCGACCTACGACCTGCCGGGCCGCTTCAGCTACGTCGAGGCCAGCATCCGCTTCTGAAGCCTCGCAACGATCGGGGAGGGGGAGGAGGGGGCCGCTTCGGCGGCCCCCTTTTTTTTGCCCGAAGCGCAAGGTCGAAGCACGAAGGACACGCCGGAGTTTTTCCCTGCAGGCTTTCCTTCGGGTCTTCGTGTTGTTCGTGCTTCAGCCTTTGCCGTCGCCTTCGTCTCGTTCGCCCGGACGTCGCGAAGCGGACGGGGGAGCGGCAGGTTCGGGGAGGCGCACGCTCGCGGCGATCGGCAGGTGGTCCGAGACCGGATGCGGAACGACCCAGCGCTTTTCGACCTGCAACGAATCGGACACGAGGATGTGATCGAGTGCACGCGTCGGACGCCAGCTCGGGAAGGTCGCGGGTGAATCGTCGGGCGGGCGCAGCGACGTGCGTTCGTACAGGTGTTCGAGATCGCGTCCGTGCGCGGCGCAGTTGAGGTCGCCCATCAGCACCACGTTGGGATGCTTGTCGATGAGTTCGGCGAGGAAGGCGAGCTGGCGCGCGCGCGCGGCTTGTCCGAGCGAGAGGTGTGCGATCACGACGACGAGTTCGTTCGCGCCGTCACCGAAGCGCGTCCACAGTGCGCCGCGACCCGGGATGCGGCCCGGCAGCGGATAATCGAGCACTTCCTTCGGCTGCCAGCGTGCGAGCAGGCCATTGCTCGATGTCGCCAGGCGCGACACGCGCCGGTTCGGCTGGTGCGTCCAGTAGGGAAATTCGGCCGCTTCGGCGAGGTACTGCGTCTGGTTGAGGAAGCCCGAACGCAGGCTGCCCGCGTCGGCTTCCTGCAGCCCGACGAGGTCGAACGCGCCGATCACGCGCGCGAGTCCGTCGAGGTTCTCGCGCTTGCCGTGCGGCAACACGTGCTTCCAGCTCTGCGTGACATAGTCGCGGTAGCCACGCATGCTGCCACCCGCGAGGATGTTGCAGCTCAGGAGTTGCAGGCTGCGCGAGCTGCTGCCGAGTTCGGGATCGGGCGGGACGCCGGTCTGGCTCATGCAGACGAGGCTAGCACGCGCTGCCTGAGCAGATGCTCAGCCGCGAAGGGTCGACGGCACCGGCGCTCGGGCAAGTCGCGTGTGGCCGGCGGGCAGGGGCGCGGCGACGGCTCGCGCCGCCCGCCGCGCGCGACAACGCATCACTTCGCCTTGGGCGCCTTGGCTGCTGCCGCATGTTCCTTCTCGACGAGCCAACCGACCAGCTCGACCATCTGCGCATAGCCGCCGGCGCTCGCGCCGCTGGTGCGGTACTTGCCGTTGACGATCAGCGTCGGCGTGCCGTCGACGCCGGCATCGCGCACGACCTGCATCGAGCGCGACAGCTTGCTCTCGACTTCGAACGAACCCGAGGCCGCGAGGAACTTCGCGCGTTCGACGCCGTGCTTGGAATAGAACGCCGCGAGATCGTCGAGCGAGCGGATCGGCGCATGGTCGCGGTGCAGCGCGTCGAACAACGCCTGGTGCGTCGCATCGAGCACGCCGAGCGACTGCGCGGTGTAGAACGCGCGCGCATACGGTTCCCACTGCGCATTGAAGATCGCCGGCATGTAGTCGAAGCTCGCGTGGTCGGGCAGCGACTGCTTGAGGCGCTCGGCGTACGGCTGGAAGTTCGCGCAATGCGAGCACGCGTACGAGAACACCTCGAGCACCTCGACCTTGTCGCCGCTCGCGGTCGCGAGCGCGGGCTCGATCGGGAAATAGTGCTTGCCCGCTTCCCATGCAGGGGCGGCGGCGGGCTCGGCTGCGAACGCGGAGGTCGCCGCGAACGCGGCGGCGAGCAGGATGGCAAGGTGCTTGAACATGGTCGTCTTCCCGGGGGCAGGGGCGGATGGGGTCGGGCGCGTTACTGGACCGCGCTTTCCTTCTGGATCAGGAACAGCACGAGCGGCACGATCTGGTCCGCGCCACCGGCCGACTGCGCGGTCAGGCGGTACTTGCCGGCGACGACGAGGGTCGGCGTGGAATCCACGCCATAGGCCCGGAGCATCGCGTCGGCACGCTTCATCTTGGCGTTCACCGCGAACGAGTTGGCGGCACCGAGCGCGTCCTCGTAACTGACGCCGTATTGCGTGTAGTACTTCGCGACGTCCTCGATCGAGGGCATCGGGTTCAGCGGCCGGCGCGTCTTCGGATCGGAAATGCGCAACGCGCCGTCGTCGTTCCAGACCGCGCCGAACATCGCCTTGTGCGAGCGCTCGGCGATGCCGAGCGCCTGCGCGGCGTAATACGCGCGCTGGAACACCGGCCAGTTCTCGTCCGGGCGGAACGATGCGGGAAGGTGCACGAGCGCGGCGTTCGCGGGCAGCGCGGCCTCGAGCTTGCGCATCGTCGGCTCGAAGAAGTTGCAGGCAGGGCAGGCGTAGGAGAACACCTCCACTACCTCGACCTTGTCGCCGGTGGTGGTCGGCTGCGGCGGCTCGACCGGGAACCAGTGGGTGCCGGCCACGAACGGATCGGCGGCACTGGCCGCACCGGCCAGGGAAAGCCCGAACAGCAGGGCGGCAAGTCGCTTGGACATCAGGATCTCCGGTCGAATCGCGGGCGCGCGCCGCCCGAAGCGGCGCGCAGTCTCGGTCGCGACCGCTGAATGCGATCGCAACCGGGGGGTTGGATCACGGAGCGGCCGTGCGGGTTCCCGACTGCGCCGCGTGCAGGCCTTCGACGTAGGACGCGACCGCGGCGATGTCGGCGTCGCTGAGGCGGCGCGCGATGTCCGGCATGATCCTCGCGTTGAGGTCGCTGCCCCAGGTCGTGCCGTTCTTCCATTCGGTCAGCTTGGCCGCGACGTAGTCGGTCCACTGGCCGCCGAGGTGCGGGTAGCCCGCACCGGCCATCCCGCCGCCCGCGGGGCCGTGGCAGGCCATGCAAGCCGGAACGCCGAGGCTCGCATCGCCGCCGCGGTACAGCGCCTGGCCGCGCTCGAGCAGCGCGTCGTCGGCGACACCGGGCGAGGGCGCCTTGGTCGCGTAGAACGCACCGAGGTCGTGCATGTCCTGCGCGCTCAGCATGCTCGCGAATCCGAGCATGATCGGGTTCTGGCGATGCATGTGCTTGAACAGCGCGAGCTGGCGTGCGGTGTAGGCCTCGTTCTGGCCCGCGAGCTTGGGGTACTGCGGATCGGTCGAATTGCCGTCCATGCCGTGGCAGGCGGCGCAGACCGCGGACTTGGTTTCGCCGGCGGCGGCATCGCCGACCAGCAAGGCATCGGCCGGATCGAGCGGCGTCGCAGCGGGTGCGGCGGCGGGCGCGGCAGCGTCGGCCGGGGCCTCGGCGGTCGTGACCGGATCCGCGGCCGGCGCGGCAGGATCCGCCGGCGCCTGCGCGAACGCCATGCCGGAAGCCAGCGCACTCAGCGCCAGCAGACAGTGAACATGGACGCGCCGAAAGCTCATACACTTGCTCCGCAGATTCTTGGGATGGCGGCTGCAACGGCGGCGCGGGATACGCCGACTGCGCAATCGCGGAATTATCCCCCGCGCGCCCAAAAGCGGTCAAACCCGCCGTTCGCCGCTCCGCGCGGCCGCGCGCCGCTCCCTCTCGCCCGCGCAGCCGCGACAGCGAGCCGCACCCACATGGATGCCCGATGAAGAACCATCCGTTCCGCCAGGCGCAGTTCCTGACCAGCGCCAACCGGCTCGACCAGTTGCCCCCCGATCGCGGCACCGAAGTCGCGTTCGCCGGCCGTTCCAACGCGGGCAAATCGAGCGCGATCAATGCGATCTGCGACCAGCACGGTCTGGCGCGGACTTCGAAGACGCCGGGACGCACGCAGTTGCTCAACGTGTTCCCGGTCGGTGACCCCGCGCGTCGCCTGATCGACCTTCCGGGCTATGGCTATGCGAAGGTGCCCGAAGCGATGCGCCTGCACTGGCGCGGCGTGCTCGACACCTACCTGCGCACGCGCGAGTCGCTGCAGGGACTGGTGCTCGTGATGGACGCGCGCCATCCGCTCAAGGAATTCGACCTCGACATGCTCGCATTCGGCGCCGCGAGCGGTCGCCGCTGCCACTGCCTCGTGACCAAGGCCGACAAGCTCTCGCGCAGCGAAAGCCTGCGCACGCTGTCGGCGGTCCGCCGACACCTCGAGGCGCACTTCCCGGGCGCGAGCGCGCAACTGTTCTCCGCGACCGCGAAGACCGGGCTCGACGAGGCGCGCGCGTTGCTCGCGCAATGGCTGTTCGGCGCCACTGGCGCGCCGACGGACCAGGGGGTGCCTTCCGGCACTTGACCGGACGTGCGCCGAGGCCCCTGCAGTGCTATACAGGCCGGGCCGCCGGTGTCCTCGCACTCGGTCGATCGACCCCGGCCTGCATGGCCCGGAGCCCGGCGCGGCGGTATCCAACGGTTGAACTCCAACGGAGGACAAGACGATGGCATCGCAGCACACCCTGATGCACGGCCTGCTTGTCGCAGCCCTGGTCGCGAGCGCCGGCCTCTGCACACCGCACGCAAAGGCGCGCTCGACCGGCCACCACGCCGGTGACGGCATCTCGCGCACCCTTCCTCCGCTACGTGGCGAGCAGCCACGCGGAAGCGACTTCTTCGAGGACTTCGACCGCGACGCCGCCGTGCGCCTGCTCGGCGTCGGTGTCTCGAACCTCACCCATCCCGAGAGCGAGGACAGCCCGCCCCCCACGCCGATCGGCCCCGCCGCCGGCGAATGGCCGGCGGCGGGGCCGATGCAGCTGGCG